>CBDUGV010000006.1:0-49687 GCA_965366815.1 uncultured Bdellovibrionales bacterium
TACTCCCGATCTCAAAGTTCGTTGGGAAGATCTGGTAAAGTGCCGTGAGCATCATCCTCGAGCTCGAGTGTTCGTGCTGAGCAACCCGTGCGATCCTACCGGGCAGGTCTACCGACCCGCAGAAATCCAAGCGCTGCTACAAGTCTGTGCAGATCATAACGTTTATTTTGTGCTCGACCGCCGACATTGGCGCAGTATGTTGCGGCAGCAGGAGTATCCGACTCCGATACTCGACGAAGGAACGAAACCCTGGCTAATCCAGATTGACAGTCTTTCATATAGCTTTCCGCACACAAGTGGACTACGAGTTGGTTGGGCGGTTGGCCCCTGCGACGTAATGGAGATGATTGCGGTGATACAGAGCCACAATCTGGCTGGCCCGTCAGACCCAAGCCAACAAATCGCGCTATCAGCACTTACGACTCCTTATCAAAACGATCTTTCAACCAGCATCAATGTTAAATACGATTTGTTTCGCAGCCTCGCAGACGACATTCCTGGAGTGAAGATATTTCATACAGAGGGCACTTGCTACTCGTTCTGGGATGTACGCTCGCTGTTCGGGCGTAGAACTCCGTCTGAACAAATTTTGATAGATTCTGATGATGTGGCCGAATACCTTTTAGAGAGTAAGGGTGTTGCGGCAATTCCGGGGAGCTGCTTCTCACAGGACGGCTATCTGCGATTCTCTTTTCACGTCGATGATGAAGTTATCACTGAGGGGATGGCTGCAACACGCGATGCGATCGCGGCACTTTCTTTTTGATCCCTAGACGTCCTTCGCCTCTTGAAGCTTACCGCGCAAACTATCAATTTCCTTTGAGCGTTCGACGAGAAAGCGATCGAGTGCTTCAACGAAGAAGCGCTCAAGTTCCTCATCACCCACGCCAAAATTACTGACGATGTGATCGTAGAGTCGCTTACTGCGTTCGCTCATTGAGAGAGTAATCTTGTTCTCGTTAAATCTGTCATCCAGCAAATCACGAACGAGACCCGATAGGGAGAGTCCACTATTGGTTACATTGCGGTGCTGATCGGGGCGGATGAGTATGTTTATCCGCTTGTACTTATCATCTGGCATTTCCTAACTCCATTACGAGTAATTGAGATACAGACTCTCATCCAAAAGTGTCAAAGAAATCTGTATTGTCCACATTAGCACGTAATGAAGAACTCTGAATGTGTAAAATCCCAAAAGGACTTTTGGTTTGTACGGTGGTTTACCGATAAAAAATTCTAGTGCTCTGAGGCGATTTTAAATCGATTTTTTTTGATAATAGACGCATTAAGAAACTCAATTAACAACTCTTCAACATTGTTGAAAGGCGGACTAAGTAGTCAGCGGGCTTGAGTTTTTCATTGATCCGCCCACAGTTTATCCACACAAGACTTTGTATTGACAGGCGCCGACCACCACAATATCTTGTGTTTATGTCGTTTTCAGCGGCATTCCTAACAAAAGAACTGATTAATTAAAAGATCTTTGGATCCACCGGTTAAGGTTCCTAAAGAAGCTGTCTCTATTAGGGGGAGTCGCGGATATGTCGTTGCCAGGCGAACAAGTGAAGACAAACGAAGAAACTTCAGAAAATCTGATGGTGCGCAAGCGAGACGGACGAGTTGTCAATTTTGACGGCGACCGTATTCAGCGCGCGATTGAAAAAGCATTTCGAGCCGATCGGGGGACTGCTGGGGAGCAACCACTCGACAAATTCAGCGAACACGAAATCGCCGATATCGCCAAAGAAGTTCTCATCGCAATTCGAACCGATCAGGGTGACCAAATCGGCATCGAAGAGATTCAAGATCTCGTTGAGATGCAACTCATGCAACGCGGCCACTACAGTGTCGCTCGACGATACATCCTCTATCGCGAAGATCATGCGAAGGCGCGCCGCATTTCTGGCGAGAACGTTGAAGATACGCCAGGCACCGGCCCGCAGCTAATGATTCAGATGCCAGACGGCACTGAAAAATCGCTCGACTGGTCCTATGTTGGCAACAAGATCAAGAAAGCCTGTAGCGGACTCAAGGAGTGCTCTTCTGATGAGTTGATCGAGGAAGTTTCGCGCTCACTGTATAACCACATGTCGCTCGAAGAGCTTGAGAAAGCGCTCATCCTCGCTGCGAGAACGAAAATCGAGCGAGATCCAGCTTACCAGGTTGTCACGGCTCGCATCTTACTCGATAACATCTATCGCGAAGTAATTGATCAGGAACTCGATTCACCCAACCTCGAGCACACCTATCGAGAGAAATTTTCAGACTTCGTGAAAATGGGCGTTGCTCATGGTCGTCTGAGTCCCGAACTCCTCGTGTATAACCTCGAGCGCATCGCAGCGGCGATGGATCCAGAGCGAGATCGCAACTTCCTGTATATCGGTTTGCAGACTATCTACGACCGATACCTGATTCACGTATCGAAGAAGCGAATTGAAACTCCGCAATACTTCTGGATGCGCGTATCTATGGGTCTGGCGATGAACGAGACGAACCGCGAAGAGCGGGCAATCGAGTTCTACAACTTGCTTTCGACGTTTCGCTTTATCTCGTCGACACCAACACTGTTTAACTCTGGGACACCACACCCGCAGCTCAGTTCATGCTACTTGTCGACTGTAAGCGATGATTTGGAGCATATCTTCAAAGTCATCAGTGACAACGCGAAGCTATCGAAATGGGCTGGCGGACTCGGCAACGATTGGACGAATGTCCGCGCCACTGGGGCGATGATTAAAGGCACGAACGGCGAAAGCCAAGGAGTCGTCCCTTTTCTCAAGGTCGCAAACGATACCGCTATTGCAGTGAATCAAGGCGGAAAGCGCAAAGGCGCCCTTTGTGCCTATCTTGAAACATGGCATCTCGAAATCGAGGAATTCCTCGAGCTTCGTAAGAACACTGGAGACGACCGGCGCCGAACGCATGACATGAACACAGCCAACTGGATTCCAGACTTGTTCATGAAGCGCGTGATGGAAAACGGCACCTGGACACTGTTTAGCCCAGACGAAGTGCCCGATCTTCACGACCTTTGCGGAAAAGAGTTTGAGAAGCGCTATGCGCAGTATGAGCAAATGGCGCAAGACGGTGAAATGCGTCAGTTCAAACAGATTCCTGCGGTGAAGCTTTGGCGCAAGATGCTCTCCATGGTTTTCGAAACGGGTCATCCTTGGATTACGTTCAAAGACCCATCGAACATTCGTTCTCCTCAAGCGCATGCTGGAGTGGTGCACAGCTCAAATCTTTGCACAGAGATTTTGCTCAATACCTCCAAAGATGAAACAGCAGTATGCAACTTGGGCTCTATCAACCTTGCCAAACACGTTGTTGATGGCAAGCTTGACGAGGAAATGGTGAAAGAGACCGTTACGACTGCCGTTCGCATGTTGGATAACGTTATCGACATCAACTTCTACCCAACTCCTGAGGCTCGGAATTCGAATATTCGACACCGACCCGTAGGTATGGGTCTGATGGCTTTCCAGGATGCGCTCTACAAGCTCAACATCAGCTATCAGAGCGATGCCGGAATCGAATTTGCAGACAGAAGTATGGAATTGATTTCCTACTATGCGATTCTCGCATCATCGCAGTTGGCGAAAGAGCGGGGTGCCTATTCGACCTATCGAGGTTCAAAGTGGAGCAAAGGCATGTTGCCAATTGATTCCATCGAGCTTCTGGCGGAAGAACGCGGAGACCGAGATTACTTAGAGGTTGATACTTCGACCTCAATGGATTGGTCAGTGGTTCGCGAGTCAGTCGCCCAACACGGAATGCGCAACAGTAACGTGATGGCCATTGCGCCCACTGCGACTATTGCCAATATTGCAGGTGTTACTCAGTCGATTGAGCCGACTTTTCGGAACCTCTTTGTGAAATCGAATCTTTCTGGTGAGTTCACGGTAGTAAATCCGTATCTCGTCGAGGATTTAAAGAAAGAGAACCTTTGGGATACGCAAATGATTGATGACCTCAAATACCACGATGGTGAGGTCACCGCGATTGAGCGTCTACCAGACCATATAAAAAAGTTGTATGCGACGGCGTTTGAAATTGATCAGACCTGGTTGATCGACTGCGCAAGTAGAAGACAGAAGTGGATCGACATGGGTCAATCGCTCAATCTCTACATCGCAACACCAAGTGGGAAAGCTCTCGACGATATGTATAAGTTTGCTTGGGTTCGTGGTCTGAAGACGACGTACTACCTCCGTTCGCTCGGTGCGACGCAAGTTGAGAAATCGAATCTCGACATTAACAAGCGTGGCATTCAGCCAAAGTGGATGAAGAGCAAATCTGCTTCTAGTGAAATTGCAGTAGAGCGTCAGCCAGAAGTTGCAGTTTGCAACATGGACGACCCTGACTGCGAAGCTTGTCAGTAGCAGCAGTCACTCAGTTTAGTTGTAAGAAGTTCTTGAATTCAGTTGTACGATATTAGTTGAAGAGAGGAGGAAAGGCATATGTCATGCTGTAACGCGGCCGAAAGCGAAACATACGATCTAACCAAGCGCATAGATCCAGAGCAGAAACGCATGATCAACTGCAAAGCAGTTGATGTAAATCAGATCATGCCGCTGAAGTATCATTGGGCCTGGGAGCATTATAACAACGGTTGTGCGAACCACTGGATGCCCTCAGAAGTTTCGATGCAAAGAGATATCGAGCTTTGGCGGTCGAAGGACCTCAGCGACAAAGAGCGGTTGGTGATAATGAGAAACCTCGGTTTCTTCAGCACCGGTGAAAGTCTAGTCGCCAACAACATCGTTCTGGCATTGTTCAAACACGTCACTAACGCAGAAGCTCGACAGTACATGCTTCGCCAGGCGTTTGAAGAGGCGATTCATACTCATGCGTTTCACTACATCGTTGAATCTCTCGGCCTTGATAGCCGCGAAGTATTCAACATGTATCATGAAGTTGATTCAATCCGCGGGAAGGACGACTTTGTTATGTCGCTTACTGCTGCAGTATTGCGCGATGACTTCCACACCGACTCCATTGAGGGAATTCAAGATTTCATTAAAAATCTTGTCGGCTTCTATGTGATTATGGAAGGAATCTTCTTTTACAGCGGATTCGTGATGATTCTCTCCTTCCATCGCCAAAATCGGCTGACTGGCATTGGGGAGCAGTTCCAATACATCATGCGGGATGAGACAATCCACCTGAACTTTGGAATTGATCTAATCAACACGATTCGCCAGGAGAATCCGGAAGCCTGGACGCCAAAGCTTGAGCGAGAAATCTTGGAGATGGTAGAGAAGGCGGTTCATTACGAATATGCCTATGCCTGCGATTGTCTTCCTGATGGCGTATTGGGACTCAACTCAGACATGTTTGAAGAGTATGTCCAATATATCGCCGACCGCCGCCTGGAGCGCATCGGGCTGAGTGCTCGCTGGGGCTCAAAAAATCCCTTTCCTTGGATGAGTGAAACCATTGATCTCGCTAAAGAAAAGAACTTCTTTGAGACTCGAGTAACTGAGTATCAAAGCGCTGCTAATCTTGTTTGGTAGCTCGCAGAAACCACGTCATTGTCATTTCTGATTGCCGAAGCGCCTCGCACTACCCTGCGGGGCGCTTTTTTTTTTGCACCCAACTCATCTGCCGTCCAGCCGAACCCCCTGTAGCGAAAGTGTTGCATTAAGATGGAAAAAAAACGCCAATTTCTAAATAAAAATCTAGAATTCCAACAGATCCGATCAGATACCACTCAATCCCAGGAACCATAGAATGAAGTGATCCGCCAGCAAGGGGGGATAAGAGTATGTAAGGCGGCTGGGCAAACAATTGCTCAAAAGGTTTCTAGACAAGACTCGGTTCGGAGGAAACAGGGAATGGCAACACAACAGATTACAACTAGAGCAAATTTCTTCTCAATGTTTCTGTTATTGTTCGCTGCGTATATCGCCACTCAGCTTATGCAATCAATGATTGTAACAGGAGCTGGGGTGAGCACTTTTCAAGGCACGGTAGGCATCGCTGAAATTATTCTTCTTTGCTTCTCGGCAATCGGCGTAAGAAAAGGCCATCGGTTCCTTGGTTTGATTCTTGGCAACCTACTTATTGGCTCTTATCTTGTTCTTTCGTTTTATCAGCTCGCTAGTGGGGGTGTGACGAATCACCTTCTTATCACTATGGTTCCCCTATTGCTTGCCACCTATGTTCTCAATGTTCGTATCCGACCACACTTCAATAAGTCGGGAATTTCTGAGCCAGACTTCTCGCCAAGCGATGATGAGTTTGGTTCTGGCGACTATAAGAAGGTGGCCAACTACTAGACTCAAGAGTCAATACTCTGGAGTTTCTTGAACAAGGGGTTGCGTTCGCATGCAGCTCCTTTTTTTCATGTACAGTCTCGATTATTGCATCTCGTGGGATAAGCAATTAGTATTCTGGAGATGATTTCTAGCGTTAATCCTACCGATACATGCTTCTGGGCGCTTGATACCCCAACCACCCACCAAGCAATAGGTTTCTTGTCGAGTCTCTCGGGCACACCGGACAAGTCTCGGCTTGAGACCCGGCTTGCAGAAACCATCGAGAACTATCCCAAAATGCGACAACTCCTCCTCGACGGCTATAGGCCACGCTGGGAAGAAGATAAGAATTTTGACTTGGACAACCACATTCACTGGGTCGAAGTTCCATCTGGGCAGAGTGTGCTCGAGGAAGCTGATAAATGGTTTAGCCGAGGGCTCGATAAACAGCGTCCGCTCTGGAAAGTAATCGTGCTGACTCCGTCAACCAAGGACGGCAATACCGATGCAGCACACAGCGGGCAAACCCCCTTACTGCTTTTCTTGGTCCACCACGCTTTCTGCGATGGCATGAGTGGTATCGCTCTGTTCTACAGCCTTTGTGACAAGGAACCGCTGCCAACGAAGAAACGATCCTCTGGTATCTCGGCGGCACTCAGACGCTCTCCTCGGTGGGGAGTCTCTCGACTCTCAAAGAGTGTTTCGCGCCTCTGCGGCGACGTTTTTCTCCCGCGGCCGAATTCGAAACTAAATGGTCCGACGTCAAGCCAACGAACGATATCTTTGACCTCTCTTTCCTTGCCCCAACTTAACGCAGTGCGTAAACACTTCGATCTCTCAATGAATGAGTTGTTTTTAGTGCTCGTGACTCGAGCGGTTCGAAGCTACAAAGTGGAGCACAACGATATTCTAGCCGATGCAAACATCCTAATGCCGGTGAACCAGCGACAAACTGAGGATCCGAAGCAGCTCGGCAATCGCCTATCCGCGGTGCGAGTACCACTACCGGTATCAAGCGGAGAAATTGGCGAACAGATTGACCAGGTGCGCTCAACCATCAGCAACCTCAAGAGCGACGGCTCCTTTGGGGCATATGCAGTCATGGCATCACTTACGGCGAAGGCCCCGCTTTGGCTCAGGAGACGACTCGTTCGCTACGCAGCCCGACGCCTGGATTTCATTTGCACCAGCGCTCCTGGAGCAAGAAAGCAACACTATATCGCTGGGGCTCCCATTCTTTCCTCCTACGGCCTCCCAGCCTTGATGCACTCTCAAGGAATTGCCTACGCCTTCGTCCGCTATTGTGGCGCTGTACACGCCGCCGTCGTAGCTGACCCCACGCTGCTCAATGACAGCCAATCTCTCTGTGTGGGCCTACAACGAGCACTCAACGAGCTTGAGAGCTGCATGCCGGCCGAGAGCTCTGCTTTGAGAGCCTAAGAACTCCTACCCATACCAGGAGATTCCGAGTTTTTGCCCCCATAACCACCTATAATTACTTGTCTTCCAAAGGAGCCTGGCACCTTGTTTACTTATTGAGCACATGTTTGGCGCATGAGGGCACAAAATAGAATGTAACCTTTACGATAATGCTCCCATTCTGAGGCCACTGGGCATCCCCTAGCCAGTGGCCTTATTTTTTTGCTACTCAGTTCACATGTCAGATACGAAAAACGGCAGACTCACCGTCGTGACCAGGCGATATGTACAGGTCTGCGATGAGAATTATCAACAATATCGGGGTATGCTCCAGAGCGCTTCAGGAGACCCCTGCGTCGGAGACCTCGTCCAGTTTCAAGTCGATGAACGCGGTGCCGCTGTCGTTACCAAAACTGAGCCACGACGCAATCTGCTGTCCAGGTCAAACGGGCACAAGACCAAGCTGCTGGCTGCAAACATTGATCTCCTGTTGATAGTAGTGGCGCCACTCCCCTTGTTCAATACTATTGCCGTCGATCGAGTTCTCGCGGTTGCCCATCAACAAGGCATTGCGACAAGACTCGTTTGTAACAAATCTGATCTGGAAGCCGAACTTGCTGCGACTGCTGACTGCCTCTCAGCATACGAAGCGCTTGGCGACGTAAGCTATTGCAGCGCGATCACTGGTCAGGGTGTTGAAGAACTTCGAGCAATTCTTACAGACCCAGAATTGCACCATGTCGTCATCACCGGCGTCTCAGGTGTTGGTAAAAGCAGTATCCTCAATCAATTAATTCCGGAGGTTGATGCAGTGACGCAAACGGTAAGCGATCGCACCGGTCAAGGCAGACAAACGACCTCTCAAGCAATTGCTCACCAACTGCCCCGAGGTGAGACCGCACCATTGCTCCTTTGCGATCTACCTGGTGTGCAGAGCTTTGGTGTATGTCATCTGGAGGAAGCTGAAATCAGAGCGGCATTTACCGACTTCGCCCCGTTTAGCGAACAATGTCGCTTTGCCAACTGTAGCCACAGCACGGAGCCAGAGTGCCAAGTCCAGATCGCAGTTGAAAGCGGAACTATTTCAAACTCGCGTTTTAAATCCTATACCGAGATGATAGAAGAAGTTCGAGCATTTGACCCATACCGATAAGAAGCTAGACTCACGATGATTGTCGAACTGAGTATCCAGACCCGAAAACAGGGATTGAAGGAAATTACCAAGGACGTAGCTCGTATCGTCTCCGACACAGGTGTCGAGGAGGGGCTCTGCACGGTATTCATTCAACACACCTCTGCAAGCCTTACTATACAGGAAAATGCGGATCCTTCGGCAAAAAGGGACTTAGAGCAATGGCTCAATCGACTCGTGCCCGAGAACGACGAACTCTATACGCATGTCTTTGAGGGACCAGATGATATGCCCTCACATATCAAGGCGATCCTCACCTCAACCACTCTCAGCATTCCGATCGTCCGCGGACATCTTGCGCTTGGAACCTGGCAGGGAATTTATCTCTGGGAACACCGGACCAGCGCTCACACGAGAAACGTAACGATACACATTGGCCCCTAAACCAGTTTGTACTCCTGCGGCCAACGAGACCCAGCCGACGCTACCCTTAGCCGTATGCCCTAAGCAGAAATGAAAAACGCCCGTCTGAATCCACTGTAAACAAGGAATCCAAACGGGCGTTGAAGGCTAGACTACTGTCCAGCAGGTGGAGCTTCCGGAGTTACCGCCGGTGGAACTGCTGTCGGTGGAACTGCTGTCGGTGGAACTGCGCCCGGTGGAACTGCACCAGCAGGACGACTTCCTGGGAACGCTCCTGGAGGGGCTCCTGGACCACCAGTTGGAGCACTAAACATTGAGGTGGAATCAAGCATCCACTTTTCTCCGACCTTGTTTAGTTGAATTTCTCGTTCCTTCTTTTCGCCCTCAAACTCTTGAGTCAGCATGACCGTCGCTTTCTCGCCTTCAACAGTCGCTTTCCCAACGGTGTATTCTGTCTCGGAGATTTGTTTCTTCATCTCCTCTTGTCGTTGTTTAAGCATCTGCTGAATCTGGCCCATTGACTGTTGCATAGCCGCTTGCTGAGCTTCGGGCATACTTGCCGCTTGCTCCTTCATGCGCTTCTCCATCATCATCGCTGGATTGGTGAGCATCTGCCGATAGAATTCCTTCATACCGTCAGCAGAATCGACCTTCATCATAGTCTTCTGCATCGGAGGCATCTTCTCATACGCTTTGCTCCAATCTACGTAATCGACGATAGGTGATGGATTAGAAGCCGCCTTAATCTTGGTAACAATCTCTTGAACGATTGCTTCTGGATTGGCGAATGCTGCTGTCGGCGACAACGTGAGCAGAGCGCCCCCAATCAACCAAAGCAGAGTTCTCATCGTCTTATTCATCTGAAATCCTTTTCTTACAAGAGTAGTAAAAAACTTCGAACACTATAGCTTAGTAGACGGCCAAGAGAAACGAACTACGACTATTTCGCTGCATTTTGTCTGAGTTTTTTGCGGCTGAGCTGATTCGCACAGTCCTTTGAGCAGGTATTCGTGTTTTCCTGCCCTTCACAGCGGTGGCAGATCTTTGCAGCTACAGCGCAGTTATCGCAAGTAACCTCAATTTTGCCAGGTTGACCGCAATGCGGACAAAACACATAGGTCGAGCTCGGAGATAGGTCCTGAGTCACTGAAACCCGCTGATCAAAGACGAAGCACTCCCCATCAAATAGCTCGTCTGGATATTCTTTCAGATAATTCAGTATCCCCCCGTGTAACTGATACACGGAGTTGAAGCCTCGCTGCTCCATCTCAAAAATTGCCTTCTCACAGCGGATTCCCCCAGTGCAGTACATCAACACTTTCTTATCCCGTGGAATATCCTGTTTATCGATATACTCCCCAAACTGCTGGAAGTTGATCAACTTCGGATCGTTGGCTCCCTTAAACATTCCCAGCTCAGTCTCGTAGTAGTTGCGCGTGTCGAGCAACAAGACTTCCTCTTCTGATGAGAGGACTTCATGCCACTCACGAGGACTGAGCGCATTCTTCGGCTCACCCACTTCTATAGGTTCAGCAGCACCAGTGGTAACGATCTCTGCCCGAATCTTTACTTTGAACCGTTTAAACGGATCTTTCTCAGCGGTCGCATTCTTAAATGTCCAATCCCCTGTTTCAAAAAGCTCTGGTAAGGTTCGCTTAAACTCCTCAACTGCATCAGCTGCTCCAGCAACGGTACCGTTGACACCCTCATCGGCAAGAATGATCAACCCACTCAGAGAAAGGCGTTCACCTTGGACTTCGAGCAAATTTTTCACCTGCGGCAGAGATTCATCGCCCACTGTGTGAAACTTGTAGAAATTAGCAACGTGAAATAGGTCATTCATAGCGGCAGACATTATACTCAAACAGCTCTTTTATGCTATAGCCTACTAGCAAACTTGCAAATGGGAGATTATGGAATCACTTCTTACAAAAGCTTTTAAAAACGAGCCATTAGAACGTCCACCTGTTTGGATGATGCGGCAAGCGGGTCGCTACCTCCCAGAGTATCGGGCGATGAAGGAAAAATATGATTTCCTGACGCTGTGCCGAACGCCTGAACTGGCCTGTGAAATCACTATGCAGCCGATTCGTCGATTGCGCCCAGATGCTTCGATCATTTTCGCCGATATCTTGCTGCCCGCTGAAGCTTTGGGGTTTGAAATCGACTTTGCTCCTGGACCCCTTGTTGCCAATAAGGTAAGCACCGCCGCCGATGTTGCCTCGTTGTCAGCTCCATATGGAGTCAAAAATCTAACGTATGTATTCGATGCGATCGCGACGGTGCGAAAGGAGTTAGATGCTTTTACCGCTGACGGTGCTCCGATTGGCCTTATAGGATTTGCCGGCGCACCCTGGACGATGGCTTGCTATCTCTGCGATCAAAGCGTCTACAAGCATTTTCAGGGAACTCAAGTATTCGCCGCCGAACAACCAATGGCATTCGCATCATTGACCGAACGAATAGCCGATATCACTATCGACTATCTCCTGGGTCAAATCGAGAGCGGCGCGGAAGTAGTGCAATTGTTCGATAGCTGGGCTGGAAATCTGTCAATTGAAGACTATCGGCGATTAGCCCTACCAGCAACGCAGAGAATAATCGAAGGGCTTCGCAAAACAACAAGCACACCGATAATTCTTTATGCAAACGGCTCCTCTCATTTACTGCCCGCAATGCTTGAATCCGGAGCCGATGGTTTGGGAGTTGATTGGCGCACCGATCTTGAGGCGGCACGCGAACTCGTAGGCGAGGAGGTTACCTTGCAAGGCAATCTCGATCCAACTCATCTTTTCCGCTCACGCGATGAAATTGTGCTTGCGACTCGACACATGGTTGGCACTCAGAAATCCAAGCGACGATTTATTGCAAACCTTGGTCACGGTATTCTGCAAAAAACTCCTGTCGAGAACGCCGAAGCGTTCATATCAACTGTGCAAGAGGGGTGGTTGACGAAATGAATGTTATCGTAGTTGGAGGCGGATTGAGTGGACTTACACTTAGCTACCAACTTCAGAAACAAGGCATCTCGACAACGTTGTTGGAAGCGGCAGATTCTTGTGGTGGAGTTATCACCACCCACAAGCGTGACGGCTTCCTCTTGGAGCAAGGCCCCAACTCTTCACTGGCGAAACCCGAGTTTATGGAGTTGCTAGAAGAGCTGTCTCTACTCGACGAACTCGTAGAGCCTGAGGCCTTTGCCAAGAATCGCTACCTTCTCCACAATAAAACTAATCCAGAGCTATTGGCGGTACCGAAAGGTCCTGGACAGATGCTTCTCTGGCCCGGACTTTCCTTAGCCGCGAAACTTCGCGCACTCTGCGAACCGCTTCTGGCTCGCAGAACTACGTTCGAGGACGAAACAGTCGGCAGTTTTGTCACACGACACTTCGGATCTGAAGTTGCCAATCAGATAGTCGCTCCTATGCTCGGTGGAATCTGGGCGGCTGACATTAATACTCTCAGTTGCAGAAGTGCCCTGCCCGCGCTTTGGCATTTGGAACAGGGGCATCGCTCCGTTGTCGCGGGAGCACTCAAGCGCTATCTGGGCAAAGCTTCAAGGCACAATAAAGCCCGACCGCACATTGTCAGTTTGCAAAATGGACTGGGCACACTCATCACTGCCCTTCTCCAAGCCCTTACCCCAGAGAGCATCTGCTGTGGGGCTGAGGTCGAGAAGATAGAACACGACGGAGAAAGCTATCAGGCGACGTATTTTCGCAATGGAATACGCGAAGTAGCCCGGGGGAGCCACCTCGCCCTTTGCCTACCAGCTGGTCCTACCGCCAACCTACTAGAACCGATGGATGCTTCACTGGCCTCGCGAATCAGAGGTGTTCCCTATGCACCATTGGGAGTGACGCATCTTCGGGCAAAACGCTCAGACGTGCGCCATCCGCTCGATGGCTTTGGACTGCTCGTACCGCCCCATCTCGGATTCTCAACCTTGGGTGTTATATTTAGCTCATCCCTCTTCGCTGGTCGCGCACCAGAGGGCGAATGTCTCCTCACCTGCTTTAGTGGAGGTGCGATAAACCCGGCATATGCCGAGGTGGCAAAAACCGAAGTACAGCAATGCGTGGTGGATGAAGTACGTTCCTTCTTAGGAATTCGAACTACGCCTGAGGTAGTAGAGCGTCATTTTTGGAATCGCGCAGTGCCTAACTACCCCCTCGCCCACGATCGAACTCAATCAGCGGTGGAACGCTTTGTTGCGAATCACCGGGGAATGCATGTGTTGGGAAATTGGTACAAAGGTATCAGCCTCAACGATCGTATCGCCCAGGCCAAGAATACTGCTCGAGAGATCGGCAAATCTCAAAGCACGCAGCCTGCAATAGAGGAAGAAGCGTTTGAGAAAACTGTTGGGATCTAGAATTGCCGCTATTGCGGAAAAGAAGCCTTAAAGCAGCACCCCTTCTGAGGAACGTTTTCCACGTGAAGCGTTCCCCCATGTTCATGAACTATAGAATTGCAAATGAACAAACCGAGACCGGAGCCATCGATGCTCGCTTGGCTAGGGCTGCGTGTGTAGCGCTGGAAGAGCGTTGGTATGTCTTCTGCTGGAATACCAGGACCGTTGTCGAGAACCGACAGAGTGAGTCGGCCATCAGTTTGAGCAAGTCTAACCGAAACTTCGCCCCGCACCTGTGTGAATTTGATTGCGTTATGCAGTAGATTGGACGCGACTCTACGAAATCCCATGGGGTCGAGCAGCGCTTGAGAATTACAATCAATATCCTTCGTGAGCGCAATCCCCTTGGCCTGTGCAAATGGCCGATAATCGAGCAACACCTCTTCGATTATCTGCTGAGCGGAACAGGCTTGGGGTGCATGCGGCATAACCCCTCGAGCTATTTGCTGCACACTTATCAAGGAGTCGACAATGCTCAAGGCATTTCGTGCACAAGATGCGATACACAATTTCAGTTGCTGATCGCGAGATTCATCTGGTGCGCCATTTTCGATCAACTCTACACTATTGAGAATGGAACCAAGTGGCCCTTTCAGATCATGCGACGTGGTACTCACCAGATCCTCGGTCCGCTGCTCGATTTGCACGAGTTCCGATATGTTCTGAAACCAGACAAACTGCGAACTCGGATCATGCTCCACTGCTCGAAGCTGCAAGGCATAGCAGAGTAGGTCGCCTCTGTGGTCGCTCAAGTGCAGTCGTCCACGCCAGGTCGAACTCGGTTCGGCAGTCGAGAGCTGCAATGAAAACTCCGTTGCGAGTTGATCGTCACATCCGGACAGTAGTTTGGGAAGCGAGTACCCATCAAGCTCCAGCTGGCTCTTGCCGATTCTGGTCGCCATTTGGGCAAACATCGAATTAAAAAACTGAATGCTGCCAGCGCTATCGATAATGGCGAGTGGATCTCTTGCATTCATTGCTGCTTCTGAAAAGAGTTTCAGGGCTCGCTCGCCTTGATCGGCGGATTCTCGGCGGGCTCGAGCATACACTCGGCGAACTGAGGCTCTTAGTTGTTGAGCGATATCCTCTCGAGTCCCCAAAAAAATGCAATCCCATGCCCCTTCACGCATAGAATAAAATGCGTCATTCGTCCGCTTTGCTCCAACGACTGCAACGAGGGGTAGATGCGGATTTTCAGTATTGATCTGCCGCAGGGTCTGGAGTCCTGTACTTCCCAAAGCTGTCATATCGCAGACGACAAATCGGACAGCTCGCTTCCTGACAAAACTCAGGAGTTCCTCGCCACTACGAACCACCTTCGCACGGCCAAACTGCTCACCGATTACTGTGCGCAGAAGCGAGTTTCGACTAGTTCGAGGTTGCAAGATGAGTACGTATTGACGGGATGCATTACGTCGAGGCGCGGCTTGAACCACCGCTTGAGAAGATTGAAAACGCGAAGGACGCAGGCTCATGACACCACCCGGGCTCTACTAACTAATTTGGAATAAGACAGAATTTCGTCCGCCTCATTCAAGTTAGATGCCGAATAGGCAAAAAGTTTGCGGGAATTTTACAAAAATCTCACAAAACTCCCCAACCACCATCAATTGGCAGGCAGACCTGCCCCTCGAGCTAAATATCGGGAGATTAGCTAGGTCGAAAGCAGAGTTAGGTCACCTGGACCTAGATCATTTGCCCTAACGCACGGCGAGCAAATTAATCACTATGACCACGTCTCAGTGACCTAGTTGTAGTGAGCGAATTCCGGTGACCGAAGTGCGGTCAGCTGATTGGGGGAATTTAACCGACTGCGGCTTGGAGATGATTTACCAGGGCTCCGCTTTCGATCATCATCACGAGTTTTTCGGAACTTGTAACCAAGCTGCCTTTCACAAAGACGAGTGGAAGATACTGCCGCCCAGCGTATGCAGTGAGAGCGGGCATCACACCTCGATCTTCTGACACATCAACTAGATTGTAGGGTATTCCAGTATTTTCTAGAACTGCGAGAACGCGCTCAGAAAATCCGCAACGCGGGTTATCCGGTGTGCCCTTAGAAAAGACAACTACGGGGGAGTCCTTAATGCATTTCTCTACATCCTCGGTTGTCCAAGGCACGCGTATTGCTTGTGAAGATGTGACTGTATTATCCACTTGATGGGCCTCCTGATACGCCGCTTAACGGGCTATAACCGCCACACGAACTTAAATAGTATCCATCGAAAGAAAGGACCGGACACCCTGGGGTGACACTTTTACAACTGTCGGAGTATACCTCACTCCCTATTCTCTATCAAGTTACTAAAAAATGAATAAAAATACAGGGGTTTGGCCAGATCAGTTGAGCGCCACCCGCCGTATTTCACCCTTTTTCTGAGCAACGAGAAAGACTTCTCCCTTTCCATTCGCAGCTATATCACTGACCTCGAGGTTAGTTCCCCAGCGCAGGCGTTTGCCGCTTGCTCGACCATCCTTGTATTGAACAGCCCAAAGCCGTCCAGCCGGAAACTCGGCAAACAAATAGCGGCCGATTAGTGAAGGATAGGCAGTTCCGCGATAGACTACGCCACCGACCATAGCCCGCTTCTTGCTAAATGCATTTTGAAACATCGGTCCGCGAAACCGTTTCCCCATACACTCGAAGCGCATCAACTGACACTCACTCCCTTCGAACACACCCCAACCGTAATTGCCGGCAGCAGTGACTATGTTCACTTCATCAAAGAATCCCTTTCCTCGATCGCTAGCCAAAATTTCCTTAGTCACAGGATCGTAGGTAATACGATGGGGATTTTGAAACCCAAGTGCCCAGATTTCTGGCTGGCCACGATTGTTGCTGGCAAACGGGTTGTCCGGTGGAATCGCATAAGGCTCATCGGATTCGATATCAATTCGCAAAATCTTCCCTAACAACTTCGAAGCCTGCTGAGCAGGACCTTCGCCTGTTGACGGACGTCCGACTCCAACGCCCACGTAGAGAATATTTGGCTCACCAAATGACAGTCCACCTCCGGGAGCTTCCCCATTGCACGGCTGCTTGATTCGAAGCAATTCGCGCTCTTCGGTTTCATTCTCAGGGTTCTCAGGAATGATGAACTTCGAGAGCAGAAAAAAACAGCCTGTCTCAAATGAAAGGCGGTACGAAACTATCAGTTGTCGATTGGTCGCTACCTTCGGATGCGGAATTACGTTCAACACCCGAACTGCATCGGTATCAAGTTCATCCGCTGCAACATCGAGCACTTGCTGCTTCACCGTCTTGCTTCCGATCGTTACCTTGTAGACAAGGCCAACTTCTTCAGCGACAAAAAACTCATCGGAGGAGCCTGGAATAAATGCCATGGCAACTGGCTTCTTAAAGCCGCTTGCGACAATTGGTAGCTGTAATTTGTTTTGCGCCCCTGCCATAGTAGGGGCAATAAGCATGGCGAAAGCCAATAGCAGAGCGATAGGAGCAGAGTGCCTCCGAAAAATCTGTAAATATGCTGTTGCTTTATTATACCCCAACGATCTCATAATCCATTTGACCCTCTCGTTATCGGAAATATTCTAAGGATCAATAGGTGAGCAAGCAACTCTCAATCCTAGTCACCAGCGACGACGGACCCGAATGTCCTACCCTAGTACCCTTACTCAATGAGCTTAAGCAAGCTCACTTTTGCCAAGAGGTATGCTTTGTCATCCCACCAGAAGAGAGAAGCTGGATTTCGCAAGCAATCTCACGCGGAGCACCAATCAAAGCAAAAGCCACCACAATTGGCGATATTAATGGCTACTTGCTCGATGGAAATCCGGCCGATTGCGTTGCGATCGGCGCACATAACCTCTGTGAATCACCACCAGACCTAGTTATTTCGGGTATCAATATTGGCACCAACAGTACCACGTGTTTTACCTACAACTCGGGAACAGTTGGTGCTGCGCGGCAAGCTGCGGCCAGTCGAATCTTCGCAATTGCCTACTCCGCCCATGTCCCAATGGACGTGTTTGAGGCCTGGAACCGTCGAGACAAGGCCGCCCTTGAAGCCCAAGCAAGTAGCTGGGCCACGATCTCCAAACTCTGTGCGGCGATGACCGAACCGCTTTATCGCTGCTTTAAGAAACGGGGCGTCGACTACTTGTCAGTGAATGTACCCTACCAAGCAGATAAGGAAACACCGATTCACCTCACCCGCCTCGAGCGCTGGCATTTCAATCGATTGTTCGAAGAAGAGCCTGGCACCTTGGAATTTCGCCTGCGTACTAGCATTGAGATAGTCGAGAAGGCAGATGACGACCCGGGGGATAATCCCGTGCCGGGAGATTTAGGCACTCAATTGGACGGCGCCATCTCGGTTACTCCGTTTCGTCTTGATGCAAATGGCATCACAGACGCAGAGGCTGGCACCTTGCAAAAGGAGTTGGATGAAGCCATAGAGAATTAGTGCACCTATTTGCTCGCAAATAAAATCAACTCTTTTGCCCGCCTGTGAAATCGTACACTATACTCAAGCGTCAAAGTTTGCAGTCGTCGCGTTTTGAATCACTTTTGTAGTTAAAGAAAAGGAATGGGGAAGGATGTCTAAAAAGATTCTGTTATCACTAAGTGTTGTCGCCCTTTGTGCAACTCCTGCCGCCGCTGATGAAGTTGCGAAAGGCAAAGCCGTTTACGATGGCGCAGGTGCTTGCGCAACTTGCCATGGCACGGGCGGTGCTGGAGATGGGCCTGCTGGTGGAAGCCTCGATCCGAAGCCGAAAAGTTTTATTGATGGAGCTTTCGGAATTGATACTGATGGCGATGGCAAGACCGGTACTGAAACCGACATCTATAACGTCATCACCAATGGCGCTCAAAAGTATGGCGGAAGTGTCTTTATGGTTGGTAGAGCAGATATCTCAGAATCGGATCGCAAGGCACTTGCCAAATACGTCCTTTCACTGAAAAAGTAATCTGCTGCGGCATCCGTGTTTGAGCTCTGCACCACTCAGGGTGATAAGCACCTCAAACACGGAAGACGCCAAACACTATCTGTAGGAATTTTTTCCGCAGATTACTTTCAGATTGAAGACACTATTTCTCGAAATCGTCTTGCGTAAAGTATTTGCAGCGATGCTCGACGCAGGAAACCACTCCACTAAAACAAGGTGTCTCAGGAGATTTGTCTCCGCAGGCAAACTGAAGGCATTCAAAATTCTTTCGAAAAGCTTCGAGGCGATCTTTGTTAAGTGCGATTTCTTGACCACCATTCGCACAGTCACAGCAACCGTTTATCGCACCCACACAATCTGAATCCTGGCCGCAGTACTGATACTTAGCCAGTTCAAACGGCGAGAGCGGTGTCGTATTTCCACGACGCGCTGAACGCTGCACAGGTGGCGTTTTCCCCGCTGTGCTAACGCCACGACTACTTTGAATTCCAGGTTTGGCTCCCGGTGGCTGCTCGACCATACCATCGGCCATAACACTGCCACAGGCTGCTAACACTAAGGCGAGCGAGCATAGCAACCCTAGACCTGTAGAGCGTCGATGCTGACGGAGAAAGTACATTAACGAGTTCATAGAAATTTCCTTCCTGTTATCCACTGTTTTGACGACGAGGTGACATTTAATGATATTCATTAGTGAGCCAGTGGACTATCAAAGTCTTCACCCTCTTCCCTACCTCTGACAAAATAAATTACGCGATAGATACCTGCAATAATTAGGTGAATCGCCACGCAGATAGAAAATATCCAGATTACAAGCGATATCGCATTGAATCCACACGCCATACCGAAAGCGGCGGCCAACCAAATCAGAGCCGCAGTGGTAATTCCTTCAATTCGATCAGTCGTCTTAAAAATGACACCGGCGCCAAGAAAGCCAACACCACTGACAATTTGAGCGGCAACTCTCGTGAAATCAAAAGGAGCTGTGACTAGTGCGTTCGCCGTCTCTACTGATAGAAGCGTGAACAAGCAGCTTCCACCGGAGATGATCGAGAATGTTCTAAGAGAGGCGGATTTTTGGCGAGCTTCGCGCTCTAATCCTATTACTAAGCCGAAAAAAATCGAAAGCGTAAACTGCTGTGCGTAGGCTGGCACCAGGAAAGGCAATCCAGCAATAGTTACAGAAATGTCCGAAAAACCCCCAATCATTTACTTGCCTCGTCGGCTGCGTTCCCAGCCATAATATGCCGCACCCCATAACCCGCTTTCTTGATTATCCATCAAGTACACAGGAATTTCTTGTAGCAGCTCACCGTGAACCGCAGAATTTACAAACGACTGTTCAAATTCAGGGTGAGTCAAGAGTATTGGGTTTTTAGCCGCGACGCCACCGGCAATATATACTCCACCCCGAGCAAGCGTTTCCAGCGCAAAATTACGGCACACTCGGCCATACAGCCGCGATGCCAGCTCAAGCGTAGGACTCGTAGTGTCAAAGGTTGCAGCAACATCAACTGGCGCTAATTGCTCCTTAGTAAAAAATTCATGAATAGTTGAGAGCGCTCGTCCAGAAACGACCTCCTCCCAGCTCGGATAGCTACTTCGCGATCGAGAAAGTAAGAAGCGGAAGAATTCCAATTCATCTTCTGACTCAGGAGCGAACGAGGCATGACCTCCTTCAGAGGGGACTCCAACAAACCCGCCACATTCATCGGGAACCAGTATTGCTTTGCCGAGACCCGTACCAGCGCCCACCACAGCTATTGTGGCTGCAGGTTCAATCGAACCCTGCACGACCAACTCAGCACTCCGCCCGACTGGCGAACGGGCAGAATACGCTTGGGCCAGAAAATCGTTGATCAGCCGAGCATCCCCACCAGCAAAGCGGTGCTGCATGCCTCGAAGATCGATGTCCCAAGAAATATTAGGAGGGCGACAGAATACCCCCTCAGTAATCGGGCCTGCGACTGCAAACACCAAAGTATCGAAATCTGCCAACGATTGTCTGAATTCGCTCTGCTCGAGTTGATCGAGCAAATCGCTAAACGACTTTGCCTCTGCGCTCGTCAGCCATACCTGTTCCACCATTTCCGGCTCTGCTGTCGGAGAGCACGTAAAATGGGCAAATCGACTGCTGGTTCCACCGATATCGGCTGCAAGTAGCTCCATATTGCCCCTCCTAGCTGTTCTAGACCTTATCTCGCTTATTGGATTTACGTAAAGCCAACACAAGTGTTCGAAAATCCTATAATTTAATACAACAGCTAATTTAATGATAAATTATAGCTGATTAGGATTATCTTGTTATTTTGACTATCATGGGCAGCCCAAACGTCGATAACTAGTATGTAGGTATTGGCAAAACATCGGAATGCGAGACGCAAACGCATTGAATGGTGTAACAGTGTAGCTATGAGTGAAAAAGATCCCCAGGAATCCAATGAGGTGCTCACCCGAGATGAAACGCGTACAAAAGAGCCCCCCATGTTTAAAGTCATCCTGTTAAACGATGACTACACGACGATGGAATTTGTTGTGATGATTCTTGAAACGGTGTTTCTCAAATCGCCAGCGGATGCGCAGGCGATCATGTTAGCCGTACATGAGAAAGGCGCTGGCGTTGCCGGAATGTATTCCAGAGAAATTGCCGAGACAAAAGTGGTGACTGTCCACCACTACGCCAAACAAAATGAATATCCGCTCAAATGTGTAATGGAGCCGACGTAGTGTCAGAAAACGAACTCGAAGCAATAATTGATTCATCTATCCGCGAGGCTCGACTGAGGAACCACGAATACGTGTGTTCAGAGCACCTGCTCTATGTCTTGCTCGACGATGACTTCGTAGGTCGCATTGTACGTGGCTGTGGCGGCAGTGTTGTCTCCCTCAAGAAACGATTGGACGATTTCTTCATCGCGAAGATGAACCGTATTGATTTAGGCCCAAACATCGAACCACAACAAACGCTTGGGTTTCAGCGGATTCTGCAACGCGCCGTGCTCCACGCAGAGTACTCCAGCGCTGACGCACTCACGGCTGGAGATCTTCTCGCCGCAGTGTTTACTGAGTCTGAAAGCCACGCAGTGTTCTTCCTGCATCAAGAAGATATCACCCGATTGGATGTCCTCGAATTTATTTCACATGGGAAAGCTGGTTTCGATGATTGGGACGGCATGGAAGATCCCGAGATGGAAGAGTTGGCACTGGATTCTTCCAATGAAGGAGAACGGGATGCCCTACAACGCTTTACTGTTGACCTGACAAAACAGGCAGAAGAAGGAGTACTGGACCCGCTCGTAGGTCGAGACAACGAACTCGAGCGCATCATCCACGTACTTTGTCGCAGGAACAAGAACAATCCGCTTCTCGTCGGCGATCAAGGTGTCGGGAAGACCGCTATCGCCGAAGGTCTTGCATTGCGGGTGCATTCGGGCACGATTCCCCGCAAGCTTCAAGGCACTAAAATTTTCTCGCTCGATCTGGGTGCACTCTTGGCCGGAACCCGCTACCGAGGTGACTTTGAACAGCGACTGAAGGGAGTTATCGCTCGCCTCGAGAAAATTGATAACGCGATTCTCTTCATTGATGAGATCCACAATATCATCGGCGCCGGGGCGACTTCTGGCGGCACGATGGATGCGGCGAATTTACTGAAGCCGATTCTCACTAAAGGATCACTTCGCTGCATGGGAAGCACGACGTTTGACGAGTATAAAAATCACTTCGAGAAAGATCGAGCGCTTGCGAGACGATTCCTAAAAATCGATGTGCTTGAGCCATCAATTCCTGAAACGATCGAAATCCTCAAGGGCCTCAAGCCTCATTTTGAGAGCTTTCACGGTGTCCGATATTCGAACGGTGCATTGAAAGCCGCTGCTGAATTGTCTTCGAAGTTCATTAATGAGCGCTTCTTACCTGATAAAGCGATAGATGTCGTCGACGAAGCCGGGGCTCTGCTGAGTCTGCAAGCCTCTGAGGAGGATCAGGATTCTGAAGAAGATACGCCAACAAAAGTACCACTGATTCGGGTTTCGCAGATTGAGAAAGTTGTAGCTCGAATCGCCCGTATCCCTGCCAGAAGTGTGGGGCAAACTGAGAAAGAGCGGTTGAAGCAACTCGATTCTCAGCTCAAGCAAGTTGTGTTTGGGCAAAATGAAGCGATTGCCGGCGTCTGCCGGGCAATTCGACGAGCGCGGGCTGGACTCGCTGCGGAGAATAAACCCGTTGGCTCGTTTCTTTTTACCGGACCGACTGGTGTTGGGAAGACTGAAGTTGCTCGGCAGTTAGCAAAGACGCTCGGCCTTGAACTAATTCGCTTTGATATGAGCGAGTATATGGAGAAGCATACCGTCGCTCGACTGATCGGCGCGCCTCCAGGCTATGTTGGTTTTGAACAAGGCGGTCTGCTTACCGACTCGATTATCAAAACGCCTCACGCAGTGCTGTTGTTGGATGAGATTGAAAAAGCCCATCCGGATCTTTTTAATATCTTGTTACAAGTAATGGATAACGCAACGCTCACCGACAACAACGGTCGCAAAGCTGATTTTCGCAGCGTGATAATCATTATGACGTCGAATGTGGGCTCTGAAAGCATGAATTCCCAGACTATCGGATTTGGCAATGATACCCCTTCCGTGAGCCAGGGAGCGATCGATAAGATGTTTCGACCTGAATTCAGAAACCGACTGGACATGACAGTAAAGTTCGACGCTCTGAATCAAGAGATTGCTGAACAAGTGGTGGATAAATTTATCACTGAAATCGATTCGCAACTGGTTGAGCGGAAGTCGAGCATTCTCTTAACTTCTGATGCTCGCACCTGGTTGGCCAAGCACGGCTACGAAGCGCAATACGGTGCTCGATCGATTCACCGGCTGATTCAGAAAGAGATTAAAGACAAACTGGCCGACGAACTTCTCTTCGGAAAGCTCTCACAAGGTGGTACGGTTACGGTCGAAGTGAAAGACGACCGGCTCAGCTTTACCTTTGAAGAGAGAAAAAAATCGCGTCGCGGATCGAAGAATCGAAAAGAAGTAAAAGCCTAGGATTCTACTAGTTCGGCTCAACTCAACTAGCATCGCCTCTGCCATAGCTTGTTGCTGAGATATCGGTGAACTGATACAAGCAAAAACACTATGGAATCCAAACTTTCAGTCATACTTGATTACGATAAGGCCGGACTTCCCGCCTCGATTGAAGCTAAAAATATAGTTGGGCCGCTCGAGCTAAAACCCACAACACCGATTGATGACCCGAGTAGCGCTTTGGCTGACCGCCTCGCCAATCCTTGCGGCACTGCCCCACTCGCTGAGCTTGCAAAAGGCCGCACCTCTGCCTGTATTGTCATCTGTGACATTACCCGACCAGTGCCCAACAAGTTGCTCTTGCCACAGATACTTCAAACGATTGAATCCGCCGGGATTCCACGAAAGGAAATCCTGATTCTCATTGCAACTGGTATGCATAGACCCAACGAGGGAGCTGAGCTGATCGAACTCGTCGGAGAAGATATCGCACACAACTACCGAGTTGAGAATCATTTTGGACAAGAAACAGATCAACATACCTACTTGGGTGAGAGCCCGCGTGGCATCCCCGCCTGGATTGATACGCGCTACGTGGAAGCCGATTTAAAAATCACAACCGGTCTGATTGAACCTCATCTCATGGCAGGTTATTCCGGCGGTAGGAAACTAATCTGCCCCGGCATTGCCGCGATTGACACCGTCAAGCGTTGGCATGGCCCGGAGTTGTTGGAGCACCCCAAGGCGGATTGTGGATTTCTAGAAGGCAATCCCGTGCACGAAGAGAACACGGCAATCGCTAAAATGGCCGGCTGCGATTTTATTGTAAATGTCACTCTCGATAAGGACCGGGCAATCACTTCAATTCACGCAGGTGATATGGAGGCTGCATTCCGTGAAGGTGTTGCCGTGGTAGAGCAGATTGTTCGGGTGGAAGTAGCGGAACCCTGCGACATAGTGGTAACGAGTAGCGCGGGCTATCCCCTTGATACGACGTTTTATCAGTCGATCAAAGGAATGACTGGTGCATTGCCAATCGTGAAAGAAGGCGGGACAATCATTCTCGTAGCTGGGATGACAGAAGGAATCGGGAGTCCTGAGTTTCAAAGCCTGTTTAAAGAACACGATTCGCTCGATGAGTTTATGAAGTGCATTCTTGGAAAAGAATACTTTGTAATGGACCAGTGGCAACTGGAAGAACTCGCAAAAGTCCGACGCAAAGCGAAAGTAAAAGTAGTCAGTGATGGACTTCCTGCTGAGACCTTAAATGAGCTGTTTGTCGAATCTGCGTCTAGCGTAGAGAATGCGGTCCGAGACAGTCTCGTAGAATATGGCGAAGACGCAAAAGTTGCGGTCATTCCGAAAGGGCCTTACGTCCTCCCCACACTAACCTCGGCCTAGCGCACCGTTCGTTGCAAGCGGCGGTAGGTCGCATCGGGAATTCTATATTTGCCTATCTGCTGGGCATCATTCACGGCGGCCAACATCGCTACCGCTACCGTCCTGTTGGTCGCCGTCTTCGAAAGTATTGCGTCATGGACCCAATCTGCATAGCGTCCAGATTGTATTGAGGTAATCAAATCGCGCGCAATTCGCGTCGAATCGAGTTTACCATCAGCCACTCGTCTCCTTTCGAGGAAGAAATCCGCCTGATGACCCATGTAGGTCTGCAGGAGATGCGCCCCCTTCTTGTCACTTTGCAAATAAACGACCTCTGCAACTTGCGACTCAGGTTCTTTTGGAGGCTCAGGCTCAGGCGTTGTGCCGTTCCACCAGTGCTTGATGCCGGACCACTTACGTGCGGTTCCATCGGCAAGGCTTGTATAGCCATTGGAGATTGACCGTTTCGTGTTTGCGAGCCAGGAGGTCCCTCGAGCGACGTTGTCTCGGGAAAGGCGATACTCGGTTACCTTCTTTCCGGTTGGAAAATCGTGCAGCGCTGCTCCGTAGGTTTCAATCTCTAAGTTGAGCTTGTCCCACTCATTCTTACCCATGGCCTCCTTAAGCAGAGTCAAAGCGTTACCCGCAATGATTGCACCTTGGCTGTAGGGCACGAGACGCACTCGTTTCCCTGCATGATGTGCCTTGAGGATTTCTCGATTAAGCGATCTCACTGCTTGATTTTCAGCCCAGCCCCCACCCTTCGAAGAGAATGTACCAGCTGCAGCGTTAAAAATATCGCCGAAAAGACTTCGCTCTTGATCATTTACGATGACAACCGCTTCTCGCCCATAGGCGTTGCAAAGCGCCGATATCGAATCGATGAAACCCTTCTCACCATAAGTGAAGCCATTGATATAGATGGTAACTTCCTCGGCTCTTGTTCTGTCGTGTTCAAAATTACTCGCCCAGTTTCGCCCGTGATCCGTCGCAAGCGGCTCTTGAATAAAGCTTTCACGCGTGCCACCGATTAATGGACCAGTGCGATACAACGCTTTCAGGAGGACCGAGAGATCGTCAGGTTCCTCCTGCGCAACGACTGCCGCTTGAACGAATTGAGAATTCTCTTTGGGAATACGCGGAAGGCGAATTTGCGAGAGCTCGAGCGAATCGATAGGAGAACTATCCGGCCGAGGCGGCAGCTTAGCTATCCCAACTGCATTTTCTAAACTCGCTGTATTCAGGGAGGGATCAACACTGCGATCCGCGGCATCGCGAACAATGGACATACCAACTACAACCTCTTAACTACGCCATGGCACCCACCAGAAGCCTACCAGTGAGTTCCACGAAAAAATGTAAAGCCTAAGCTAATTCTAGCAGTTGAACACGAGTTAATCTAAATTTCGCTTAAATTTACAGCTAGATTTTGAGCTTGCTGTTCTGCCCGAGCTCTTTCAACTGTTCCGAGGCCTGAGAAAAAGCCTCTTTCGGGCTACTCGATTGCAAGGAGCCTGGCACCACCGGCGGAGCCTTGGAAATGAGTCGCCGTTCTTCTAGTAGGTCTTGGGCTAAGGTGCCAGGCTGCACGTTCATCAGCGCCTTAGCATCCTTTAAGGCGCCAACGACGCCTTTGTGAAGGTTTCTAAATATATGGGCTCGGGCTTCTGGACCTGAGGGTAATGTAGGTCGAGGAGCCACTGGGAGCTTGAAATCGTCAAGCATACTGACCTTTTCAGCGGACGTATCCACATTCTGTGGTCTCGAGTCCTTTTTAACCCCGCTTCTATCGACCATAAATCTTAGTAATTATAAGTGTTTTTAAGATAGCCTGGCACCCTTAATAGAGTTGTAGTCACTTGAGGATTAGATGTTTCCAATAAAGCTAAGGATTTAAGAGAAAAACCCTAGAGTATTGGCTGCATCTTTACAAATATTGCGCCAAATCTCTGATCCTGGAAGCTCGCGGTCCATTTTTCGGAGTATTTCCAGGCGGAGCTCGAGGCAACCGTGAAATCTTTCAAGAGCCTGGCACTCGTCCTCGTTAAAATGCTCGAAGAACAACCCCACCGCCGACTCATCTATATCGCCCTTGGGGCAATCAAAATACCGCTCACTTGGGAGGTAAATATCGTCAAACCAGAACCGGCATAACTCCACTGGCAGATCTTGGTCGGAAAGCTCTATGCCAAGTCTTTGGCGTAAACTCTCTGCGACACCAGCATCGCTGGCGCTGAAAGCCTGAAGCACTGAAATGATTTCGCTGCGGTAATCTCTCTTGCGGGTGAGCGCAGACCGAGACACGACTTAGTTACCGCGCTCGGGGTTTTCTACTTGAAGCACTTCTGCTTTGGTTAACCCGAGAAAGGCGCGCATTTGCTCCATCAGGGTATTGTAGTGTTCAGCTTCTGCAAGGTTCAAACGATACTCGTTAATGACTTTAATCATCATATCGTCTTTCCATTGCGCCCAGGCTTCAGCAGAGACGTTTTCATAAACCTCCATGCCTAATTCACCGGTAAACGGCGGCTTATCCAATCCCGGCGCTTCTTTGCCAAGCTTTACACACTGAACTGTACGATCTGCCATAATACCCCTAAGGAAATAATACGTGCGAGATAATAGACTCTAAAAGTCGGAAACTCAAGTCGTCGAAAGCTTAGACGCGCAGCATTTCGTAGGCTTTCTGAATACCTAACATTTTCTCATGCGCCATTTTCTGTAACTCCTCGCCTAAGTGATTCACTTTATCGGGATGATATCTTGCTGCTTCGATCCGATAGGCGGCCAGTATCTCTTGCTGAGTTGCACCACGGGCCACGCCTAGAACTGCATAGGGGTCGAATTCTGCCGAATCACCGGAACTCTCTTGTTCCCTGCTCTGCGACCCTTGTGTCTCATTTTCTGCCGCATTCTCTTCGGGAGCAGAAGCCCCGCTCCCAAAATATCGATACAGCACATAGGCAAGAATGAGCAGATCCTCGATTCGACCCAATACACCAATTAAGTCAGGGACGAGGTCCCACGGCATAACAAAGTAAATTACGGCAAGCGCCAAAAAAACATATTTTAAAAGTCCTGTATTCATGCAACCCTAACGCTAATATGAAACTTACTTCCTCTAAACCAGTTATCATCGGCGTCGCCGCGTTATTGCTCATTACAGCGGTATATTTTATTGCCAACTTCTATACAAGTGATTCAAAACCAACCAAAATTCAACCTACCCCCAAAGGTAAGCAATTTACCATAGCCGTCATAGCTCCGCTGAGCGGACCACTGGAGGCGCAGGGCACCAGTATTGCGCAAGGTGCAACCCTCGCAGCAGAAGGCATTAACAAAGCTGGTGGCGTTAAAGGGTTTGACATTCGCTTGCTCGTCCTCGACTCCGCAGGCGACCCGGATAGAGCGTATCAGCTTGCACAGGATGCGATCGCAAAAGGAAAAGCGAATGCCATCGTTGGAACCTTACGTTTTGAAGAAAGCGAACCAGTTGCCGAAGTTACTGCGGAGTCCAAAACTCCTTTCATTATGGTAGCAAACGGCCCACTCAGGACGTGCAATAAAGATGACCCCTCAATAGTTGAGGAGCACCTTTGGCAATTGGGAATGACTGAACCGATGTGGGTGGAACCTTTCCTTGTTCATATTGCCGACAAACACAGCAGACCTACTGAACAATTTCTTTTCTCGTATTTTGGCACCAGTGAGTATCGTTCACGAGCAGAGGCAGACTTTATTATTGACTCAGCTGAAAGTCTCGGATTTGGCACAGTTCTCGAAGAATATCCCGATCCGCGAATTCGCGATCACTACGAAACTCTCAATCAATTTTTACGCCATCGCGCCGATGTACTCTTCATAACGATTAATCAACAATCGCTACTTGCATTCATGGAACAGGCTCACAAGATGTCAGTTCGCCGAGATCTCCTCATTGCCGGATTCAATTCGTTCACAGAAGAAAAATTGCGCATGATTGGATCGTTGTCCGAGGGGATTACTACGGCCTTCGGATATCACCCCGATGTAAAGAATAAAGAAAACGAAGCGTTCCTTGCTGCCTGGCGTGCCAAGTATCAGGAGACTGAACCAACATCTCTCGTGGTCATGTCGTATTCTGCGATACACCTGCTTGCAGACGCTGTGAAGAAAACGGGTAAAACAACACCCAAGGCGCTCAACACGCAGTTACAATTTGTTGACACGAAACTGCCGCAAGGACTTGTGTTGGGCAACAAGGAGAACCATACTTTTACCCAACCGCTCTATGCCGGGACCGTCGAACAAGGAAAACTCAAGTTGGGACAATATTTGGGAGACGTCTCTCACCCAGCGATGAAGCGATGCGACCCACTTGGCGCACCGCCGCCAACACCACCTCCAACTCCAGAAAGTCGCTACTAGCTGCAAAGACAGCGTCGCGCCTTACGGCACCGCAACGACTGGAACCTTCGCCGAAATATCCCAAGTGTAGTAGAGCTTGTTTTTCTTGGAAGTATGGTCGCCCTTTGAGCGAATTGCGATATTCGCGTCGGTTCCCAACAAGTCGCCCTCGAGAAAACTAAGATCTCCCGCTTTAATCTGAGCATTCAATCTCTTAATAGTCGCCCGATTAAGACTTCCAGGGAAAAAGAATTCGCCCAACTTATCTCTCACGAAGGATATACTGAAACTCACGATGTGCTCCTTCTTAAGCTCCGTCGCCCCGTGACTGAGGTCAAAGATCAGCACGAGATTCGGCTTCTTAGTATTGACCGCATTCCAAACACTAGCGTTCTTTATTACGCGAGCTCGTTCTGCCTCACTCAGCTGATCCTGGTAGAAACCAATTACCAAATCGTACTCGTCTCCATACCAAAGCGCCACAGCGTCATTGAGCTTAACTTTTGCTTTCCCAGCCTCAATTGTCGCTTGAATTCCTTCCGGAACGGACCTCTCCTCTTCAGTGCCGTTCTTAAGTTCTTCAATGCTCGCCATCGCTTCAGAGAACACATCAATCACATGTGCTCCGAAAACGAGTTCCCAGGAGAAAGTAAGTGTGCCTTCATCGAATTCCTTGTCTTGGGTATCTCGCATCGACCCCTGAATGACATCGCCTTCGTACAAATGACCCACCAGTCGAGCTAGTTGTTCTGTCTCCTTGGTCGTCACAACGAAATAGAAGGAAGCTTCGTCTTTGTCTCCGGGAAAAGTTAATCCTTTCCCATCGTTTACGGCATCTCGGTGAAAATGCACGCCGTAGCTTCGCAGGGCATTCTTTTCAAAGCTGTTATACTTTTCATTCACTTCAAAGCTCACATGCATCCGAGGCTTTTTATTTTCAACCGCGAGAAGCGACTTGGCCTTACGCATTGCTTCACGCTCCAACCCAGTAACGCGGTCTTCAAAAAATCCAATTTGAAGCTCCCTGTTTTCCTTATTCCAGATTGCAACCGGTTTTTGTTCATTCGACGTGAATGTGAACTTTGACGGACGCCTAGAGATATATACCGGGCCAGAAGAACGAAGCTCCCAACGATACTCGAACGACTTGTCTCGCTCTCTATCAAACGTAGACTGCGAGAACTCGGCCGTGAGCGGAGCGCCCTGCTCAAGTCGGCACGTCAGCTCAGCAATACCGCCTCGCTGAGCTCTAAAATCAAATTCTGCCGGGCGGTCGATCGTGCCAGCCTCAGCGTTCACCTTTACCGTATAGCGATTTACCGCAGCAGAGCCGCAAAAACTTGTTCCACGTCGCAGCCAAAAAGTCGAAATAAAAGCTGGCTGTATCCCTTCGAGATCGTTCAGGCTAGATAGATCAAATACGCTCAATTTCTGTTCGTCGGTGAGTTCTTTCGAAAAGAAAGCTATCTCAAGTCGTTCCTCTACCGGGAAATACAACGAGATAGAATCTTTGGCTGCAATCGATTTTCCAGCAGCCGAAACTGTTCCACTTGTAATAGTCGGCGCAGTTGGAATCTTTGGCCCTTCGACCGGCTCAACAACCGGTTCCACTTCCTCTGTTCCGTCGGTTCCTGGCTCTGCTCCCTCCACAGTTTCCGTACCGGTGTCCCCACCATTGTCGATTGGGACTCCCCCATCATCACTGGATCCAGTGAACAGCAAGAGTGCGACAACTAGTATTCCAATTCCGAGGAGCGCCAAGAGTATGAGCTTCTTGGAGTTAGCTGAAGGAGCGACCTTGCTTGATTTGTGGTCAGACTGCGGAAGGTCCTTTTCGATTTCCTCGTCAGGCTCTTGCTCCGCGTCTAGTTCAGACTCATCGAGCTCTTCCTCTCCTACTTCGGGCTCGGGCTCGGGTTCGGGTTCGACGACTTCATGCGCGCTAATGTCATCGATGCACTCGATACAAAGTAAGATTTCGTTTCCTACGTCCACACCGCATTTCGGACAGAGCATTTCTTTATTCCCCAGAAGGTTAGGCTGTAGTTATTGTCTAATTCGTCAAAGCCCCAAAAACTTCAACAACTTCGATTGTATAGTCGTATTAACGCTATGAAAACTTGAAAGACTGAGCGACCTACGGTAGGACAGCCAATTCCTCCCTTAAAAGAGAGAAATTTCTTGCTTGATCGCCTCTTCTAACAGACCCATAAATTGCACCCGAGGAAGCGTTGTTGCCCCAAACTGGTGAAGCAGCGGCGTCAATTGTTGACAGTCGAGCCAGGTCACGCCTTGGGCTCGGAGGTGTTCAACCAAGAAGCAGAAGCTAAATTTCGACGCATTCGGCTCTCTATAAAACATCGACTCTCCGGCAAACATTCCACCAATCGCCACACCGTACAGGCCGCCAACCAATCGCTCCCCATCATAGCATTCTACACTGTGACAATATCCCGCCTTATGGAGCCGCACATAGGCTTCAACCATTTCACCAGTAATCCAAGTCCCCTCCTGCCCTTTCCGATTATCTGATAGAGCACAGGCCGAGATAACCTCTTCGAAAGCTTCGTCGATTGCAAAGCGATATGCTGAGGATCGCTGAGCTCTCTGCAAGCGTCTGGGGACATGAAATTGATCAAAAAGCAGTACGGCTCGCTCAGGTGGTGCAAACCAAGTCAGGGTCGATGCATCAGATACAGGCCAAGGGAATATACCACTTCGATAGGCGAGAAGCAGTGATTCCACTTCGAGATCCCCGCCAACCGCTACAAGACCAATCTCATCAGCAGTTTCAACTGGAGGGAAGCTTTGAATCACCATTGCTACGCCTTCTAGGCTTTCTCCTGAAGAATTACAAGTTTCTCAACGAATTCAAGAACCTGCCGTCCTGGGATGTATCGCAACTACAAGAGGCCTATCTAGGGTGAGCCAACTGGAAATGTTTTGAAAAGAAGACAATCGGGGCGAGAGGATTCGAACCTCCGACCCTCGGTTCCCAAAACCGATGCGCTACCAGGCTGCGCTACACCCCGAAGTCGAGTGCCAACATAGCGGCGTTCTTGGGGATTTGCAACTACCCTATTGTAAGTTTCGAAAAAAGCTTGCGAGCCGCGATCGCGCGAAATCCCATGTCACAAACTGTTGAGAACTCAACTTCAGCGAGTGTCTTGCCCAGCTCGTCAATCAGGACTATTGGATCGTAGCCAAAGCCATTCTCTCCTTGTGGTTCACTGAGAATGTGCCCCTCAAGCACTCCTTCAGCATCGATGGTCGAGCCATCGGGATGCACGAGCACGAGAGAACAGCGAAATCGGGCTCGCCTATCGCTGCTCCCGGTCTCTGCTAAACAGGCATCTAACTCTGCAAGGAGTGCAAGATACCTATCGCGATCGCTGAGTCCATCCCCACCATAGCGGGCTGAAAAAATACCAGGTCGATCATCGAGGGCTGATACTTCCAATCCAGAATCATCGCCTATCGTCGGCATCCCGCACCACTGCGCATAGGCAACGGCCTTTAGGCGTGCGTTCCCTAGATAGGTATCCGCAGTTTCTTCTACTTGCGGTGGCTCACCCAATCCTTTCAGAGTTCTGGCTTCGCTCGGTGCCAACAATTGCAATCCGAAGGTAGTGGCAACAGTCTGTAGCTCACGAATCTTATTGGCGTTGCCACTTGCGACAACCATTGTAGCGCCAACTTTCATATCTACAACAAAGCGATTGCTTTCTTTTGATGGGCAAGAATAGTTTCGCAAGCGGCTTGCCCCATGTCGAGCAAAGCTAAGAGATCTTCTCTCGCCAAACTCGCGCGCTCCGCCGTTCCTTGTATTTCGATCAACTGAAGCTCCTCGCTAAAAACGAGATTCAAATCGAAATCCGCTCGCGAATCTTCTGCATACGGAAGGTCAACAACGTTTACCCCATCGATTACTCCAACCGAAACTGCCGAAACATGAGAAACGGAAATCGGGTTTGAAACAAGTTGCTTGTTCTGCACGAATTGAAGTGCCTGATATAAGGCGACCCAACCTCCAGAAATAGCGGCAGTCCTCGTTCCCCCATCTGCAACGATCACATCACAGTCCAGCTTAATCGTCACCCCTTCAAGCTGTGACAAATCGACAGCGGCTCGCAATGAACGGCCAATCAAACGTTGTATTTCTAATGTTCTGCCACCTTGTTTACCGGCAGATGCTTCACGGCGAGAACGGGTATGTGTTGCCCGAGGCAACATGCCGTATTCCGCGGTGATCCAGCCACCGTCACCTTCGTTCATCCAAGGAGGCGTCCCCTGTTCCACAGATGCAGTGATTAACACTTTGGTTGATCCAAAGCTGACTTCAGCTGAACCTTCAGCGTATGGACTGACGCTCGGTACTATCTTGATCTCGCGTAATTCGCTCGCGCTGCGCCCATCGATTCGCTCACTCATGTCACCGTATCCTTTCAGCTATTACCGTCAGCATCATTAGTTGCTTTTTTAGTCTTTTGCAATTACATTTCCTACGGTTACACTATTAGATCATGTGGAGTTATTATGCGTGGTTCAGCCTCCTTTCTTAAGACTCTCATCGCTCGCTCTACTTTTCTCTTCGGCGCTGCGGTACTTTTGCCGGTTTGCACTCTAAGCTTGGAAGCAAAAGCTGATAACGCGTATCGCTGGAAAGATTCTTCCGGTCGAGTTTTCTACGGAAGCCGTCCGCCGAAGAATGCTCGAAGCAGCGCACGTATTGAAACACCCCGACTCTCTCGCTATTCCGCCGACAAGGTTCTTCGTCGCTTAGGCAAAGAAGTTCCCACAAAGCCTCGAGCGCGAATGGCTTCGTCAAACGATTCCAGCGGAGCTACTTCAGCTGGGGGCGGCCAAGGTGCAAGCGCAACCTACGAAGCTGCGCAACTTGAGTTTGGGAAAGTATTGGTTGGACGAGATGCGGACCAGTCGATCCTCAGTTGTGATGTGAGGGTCAAGAATGCGGGCACCACCAAAGCAACCGATGTCAGCGTTGCCTTCGAGTTTAGCGATGGCAGTCTGGTCCCAGGAGTCGGACCATTGGAAATTGAAGCTGGGGAAGAGGCTGCATATGTCGTCCCGAGCGAACTAACGCCATTAAAGTTACGGTTGGCTGAAGACCAGATCGATAAAATGCTTCAGGAACCGCGCGTAGTCGTGCACGGTCTTGCAAGCCAGGCTCCAGAATCAAGCCAAGAATCAGCGACGGAATAACAGCAGTCGCTCCTCTGGAGTGTCGACCGGTCGTCCTCCTTCAAGCAGTAGTTCCACTGAATTTAACCAATCGGAACTCTGACGTTCGAACCATTTGCGTCGGGCAATGTAATATCCACTCGCATTTGGTGCGGTCTCCGGTCGAAGCAACTCAACTCTGTTTCGATAGTAAAAGAAGAACCCGTCGAATGATTCATCGAGGGGTTTCTTAATGAACTGAATCGTCTGCCCTGGAGGCAATTGCAAGGAGACCTGCTGGGCATAATCTTTATACGTATGCGCAACTCCTTTCATTGCAAGTGCTAATGGCAACAATACGAAAAATACACCGCACAACAGACTTGCTCCCCCGAATACGAGTGGACGCCAAGACTCTCGTTCCAAAGGGGTACGCAAACAGCAATACGCCGCACCAAAAAATAATGTGCCAAGCGCGAGGAAGGTAAAAGGTGCGCGCAAATATGCCGGCCAAAGACTGCGAAACGTTGTCAAACCATCTGGAATCATCGAGACCGGTAACGCCAAACCTATCGCGCTGAGCGCTACGGCGCTCAAGAGCGTGACGACAATGCATATCGTACATACGCGACCGTATTTCGCAACGCGATCCAAGAACGCAGTTGTTAGGAAAGGTGCGGTTTTGGCGATTCGAGAGAGCACCACCGAAGATAGTAGAGCGAGAGCCGGTAACGCAGGCAAAATGTATGATCGCCTTTTCCCAATCGAGAGACTGATAAGTAGCAATACCACAAAGGCCCAGATACAAGCAGCACGAGTGCCAAAGCGTTCTTTCGCACTCAGCTCATTGAGCTGGAGTAGTGTGCCTCTGCCTGATTGACGACTCCAAAACTCCAAACACAAAGCAGCGCAGAGTAAAATCGACCAGGGAGCTGCTTGAGTCCAAATATGTTGGAGATAGAACCAAGGGGGCTTAGCGACGATGCCGGAGCCACCGAATAATCGAGCAACGTTTTCGAACACGACCTGGCGAGTGACGAAAGCACCTCGACCAACAAATGCAGCGCAAAGATACCAAGGAACAGCAATCGCCAATGCCAATGCCCACTGCGGACGAAGGAGCGAGCGCAATCCGTCGAGTCCCCAAAGCACACCAGCTATTGCCCCAATGACGGCCACGACTAGAGCAAAGCCGAGGGGGCCTTTCGATAGAATGGCGAATCCACAACAGGCTGCTATGAGTAGATAGCGACTCCCAGACATGCGAGTGAGAGGGAGCCCTCGATCAAGCAGTGCCGCGGCACCACGAATCCAGACCGTTATCGCGGCTACCATGAAAAAACAGAAGAGCATGTCGACCCGGCCATCTGTTGCTAGGCGGAGGAATCCGTAGGAAGTCAGCAGTATGAGGGCGGTAAGAATCTGTTGCGTCGCTCCAAACAAATAGGCGGCGAGTGAGCTGGTCAGTAGCACAACACCAACTGCTGCGATCATCGAAGGGAGACGCAATCCAAATTCACTGTAACCCGGATCAATTGGAGAGAGCAGGACGGAGAGCCAATGAAAAAGTGGTGGCTTAGACGGAATTGTAGTCCCATGTCGAAGCGGAAGGACTATCTCCCCGGTTCGAAAGATTTCCTGCACAACTACGCCCTCACGTGCTTCAGAGACCTGAAAGACCGGAGAAATTCCGACAATTGATCCAAGCAAAACGATCGAAGCGATGAGAATAACTACTGATAGGGGTAGATTCTTTCGGAGAGTTTCAAGAAGTGCTTTATAACGCGCGGACACTTTTCCTAGAGAGAGTAGAGAGAGAACCCAATGGTCCTGAGCGCTAGTCTAGACCCAGCGAGTGCAAGCAACCCAGGCTACACATTCCCAGGCCAATACTTTAGTCCTCTAAACACCCCAGTCGCTGAAGACCATAGTCAGGACCAGCACGCCGATACAGAGGAATGAAGTTAACTCAGTAAGAGTCATGAACTCCCCCAAAACACCAATCTATTCATAGAAAATTACTCACTATTACCAACAACAACTCAGCAATTGGCGAGTAATTACATAAAGAGTCTGCTACTACTTTATGAAGTATAACCGCAGTTCCCGCAAGCAAATTCTAGGGGAACCGAAGCGGCGAGGAAGCTACCACGCAGCATGTAAAAGATAAAGTGGTGTCGGATTGGAGGAGAGAGCGGAGGAAAGAGCCTGGCACCATGCCAGAGAGTGCGCCATCGGAGTCTATGGGCGGAGAAGAGCCTGGCACCATGCCACCATCGGAGTCTGGGCGGAGAAGAGCCTGGCACCATGCCACCATCGGAGTCTGGGCGGAAGAGCCTGGCACCATGCAGAAAAAAAGCGGGCGCTAGAAGCATGCCACATTGCCCTGCTTCTGGCGCCCGCTGAAAACCTGTTAAATAGCCTATGCGGCTCTTGTCGCCGAGGAACCGCCTGCCGCAGCCCGAGCGTTTCGTCCTATGTTTCGACGACGTGCTCTGCGTTTTGTGCGACCGCGACTTAATGTAGCGGAAGAACTGTTAGGAGTTGCCGAGCGCCCGTTGTCGATTGAACGTGCCTCGTCGGCTGACTCTTCTAGAATAACTTTCAATCGCTCTAGTGCCGCTTTTTTTACTCGCGAAACGTGGCAACGACTGTAGCCCAAGCTTCTTGCAATATTTACAAGTGGCTGCTCTCCTTGGAATGAACGATAAATAATCTCTCGCTCCAAAGTGTCGAGCTTCGTAATCGCTTCACGACACTGCTTTAGTTTCTCTTTGCGCAATACGCTGTGCTCCGGTGTCTCTGCATCGCGCTGGCCAAAAACCATAGTATCGGGAGCATATGTCCAAATAACTTCGTTGTTCACGTGCTGCCAGTCACCTGGATCGATTCCGATATTCTTTGCAAACGCCATGAAAATGTTATTCGCCTGAGCAGCTCGCGCAACCGAACGAACGAGGTGTCCACGCAAGTGATAGAAATAGAACGTCATAAAAGTAGCGCCACGCTCTTCGGAATATCTCCGCGCAGCTTCACAAAGCGCGAGGTCGACGATGCTATCAATCTCATCAGTCGGCATCCGAACTCTCCAACGTCGGAGAATACTGCGAGCTAGTTTCCGACCGTTTTCACGGTGGTCTAGAATCAGTTGAGCAACCCGCTCTTCTTCGGTTTGAGCCGTAGGCTTCTTCCCAGCTTCGGCTTTCTTCTCAACTACTCGAAGAGCGCTAGAAGTCTTCGCTTTCGTGCCTTTGGTCGTTTTCCGAGATTTAGAGCTCTTAGCTCTAGTAGAAGTCTTCGACTTGGCCGTGCCCTGCCCTGTCGGTTTTTTTGCTGCCTCACAACTCATGCTTCCCCCGCTTCCAATTGCCCCTTACCGAGAAGTTGGCTCTCAGTATCATAGTTCGTAGAATATAACCTACTGAACTACTTGGGTTTTATTAACTCACCAACAACACTCTCTACTCGCCACAAATGACCAACTCACTTCACTTAGGGGATAAGTGCCTGAAATTACTAGAATGTATTTTGGTATGACTATTGCTTAGAGATGGTAAATCCCACCGTTAATTAAAGGTAAATCGTTGAAGTTAGGCTGTTTCTGCCGAATCAAGAATTGGCTGGAGTATTGGAAGCCACATGCCGATCTATTGTATATAGCCAGGACACCTTTAGGCAGGTTACAGATTTAAACTATGGATAATCTTGAAGAATACCAGAAGCACGAACCAGGCAGTGACGGCCTGGTCAATCTTCTCGTAGAAGAACACCTAGGTTGGGCTACGAGTATCGCAAAGTCGGTAGCAAGAGCCTGGAACCTTGATTGGCAGCTAGACGGGTTAGATGGTGGTGCGTATGAGGCATTGTTGTTTTGCGCTCGACGCTACGACCCGGTGCGCGGAGTTCCTTTTCGCGGGTACGCAAGGCGCCGAATTCACGAAGCCTCGACCCAAGAAGCGCGGACTTCTAAAAGCTGGCAACGAGGTACTGGTGCATCTACTGAGGCAGATCAAGAAGCTCGAGAACTCTCAGCAAAGTTATTCAATATTTTTCCGGAACTAAGAGAAGGCCTACTACCCGGGAGCTCAGATTCTGGCGAAACGGTTTCGGTACGCAGCTCGATTCGACAATTACTTGCAGGTGCAAGCATGATTGCTGCTTTCGAGCAATCTGGAGCTGCCAATCCAGAAGTTGCCACGGAGTACAAACGACTCTTGGGCACCCTCTCTGAGCTCGAGCCAGTTCACCAGGAAATAGTTTGGGCCGTGTATTATAAAGGTCAGTCTATGCGCTCTTTGGCAGAGGAATGGGGCATTGATGATCTTTCAGTTATTCGCGAACACAAAGTTATCTTAAATCATCTATCTGATAGAATCGAAGGTGGCCCGGCGAAGCGCAAACCCCTTAAGATTCGCAGGGGTCTACGGACGCTGGCGCAAAATCTGCGTCGCAAGAACGAGCCAGGACCTTTTAGTAAATTTCTCGAAGCCGCAGTTGTATTGATTGTTGCGGCGGTTAGTAGCTTTTTCGCAGGAGGGGTATAGGTATGGTTAAGAAAGTTGGCGGAAAACCTCCCGGCAGAACACCAGAAACTGCACCCGTTCAACCGACAAAAACAGTTGGAGGTGCGAAAGTCGGCAATGTTGGCCAGGTAAAGGGAGCTGACAAGAAAGCTGCAGCTGGGCGAGTCGGCCAGAACTCTGGACCAATCACTGAGGAACAACGTCAGCAGCTCTATCAGCTTATCGAGGAAGAAGCGGATAAACTATTTGGTGAAAATGGTCTGCCCGAGAAGAAGAAAGCGACGATAAAGGGGGCCGTTCGGATGGTAATTGACGGAAGCATCATAGAAGAAGAGGAAGACGCTTCCTCAAGCTAGTCTTTGCCGCTGCAGCGTATTGCAAGCGCCTCGTAGAGCCTGCGTAATTCAGAATCAGTATGATTTGTAATTTCATTCGCTTTCGCGATCTCGCCTAAGATCGAGCGAGCGCGAGAGACCTCACCCACGGCGACAAAAGCAGCGCACATCCCTAACTTTGATTGCAGAGTATAAGTGTTGCTTTGAAGGGCAGCTCGAAAATGCACCGCGGCTTCTTGATACAAGCCACGCTCTAGTTTTACGAGCCCAAGGCCCAAACGTGACGGCGTTCGATCATCATCGACTGCAGCCAGGCCACTAAAAATTCGCTCAGCCGGTGCGAAGTAGCCCATCTCGAAATACAGGCGACCTAACTCGTAAATCGATGTCAGTTCCTCACTTGTATACTCAGGCACTACCAGTCCCCTTATTCATCAGTTCCAACCGCAAGCCATTGGAGCACCTGATTGAGCATAGACTCTTCAGCCTGGCGTCGCCGCCGAACTTCTCCGTCTTCTTCGCTAGACATGGTGCCAGCCTCTGCGTGGAGATCCTCTAGATGTTTAGTAATTTGGGGCCGAATCAACTGGACATTCTTCAGATCCCCCAGGGGTGGCAGGAGCACCGCAAGCGGCATTACCGCCAAGCGGCTCTTGCGTAGTGGTGAAACTCCAGAGAGTTCTCTAGAGCCTGGCACCAAATTTCGAGATTCTTTTGGGTCGGCCATATCACCACAAATATCCTAAGTCTCTCACTCGCACAAGAAACTCTCTGAAGTGCCAGGCTCTCTGAAAAAGAAGAGACACAACCAAATAAAGTTCGACTTTCCGTGCGTCTCCCAGAGGTTTCTCCCGAAAAGTAAGAAAGGATTATTTTTGTAGTACCAAACCTTGATTTTCTATAAGGAGAACCGCAGTGCCTCGCCCGAGACGACAATTCAAATACAACGGTGTCTATTTCGTCAGTAATCGCACATCTTACGGTCTACCGTTTGTTGCGAACCTGTATCTGAACTTGCTGCTATTTGGCGTTCTCGCGCGGGCGATGTGGCGTTGCCCGGGTGTCGTAGTTTGCGCTTGGCTGTTTATGGGCAATCACTACCACGGTGTTTTCGCCCTAAAGGCCGACCCAGATCAAGCGGCTAACTTCATGCATTATGTCGATGGAGAGATTGGCAAAATAGTCAAAAAATTGAGAGGCACCATTCACGAAAATGTTTGGGCAAAGCGGTATGACTCCACTCCCATACTCACAGCCGATGATGTGTTAGAGAAAATCGCCTATATCTATCTCAATCCCGTTCGAGCAAATTTGGTCGATTCAATAGAAGACTATCCAGGGGCACACACTTGGCATGAATTCAACGACGGTTCTTTAAGGAAATTCAAGTACGTTGGAAGCTCAAAGGTGGAGAAATTGCCAAACGGTGCATTTAAACGAAAGCTCGTAAGAGCTTTTGTGGACCGTGTTCATGAACTACAAGAACTGGCTTTACCGCTCATTGTCAATCACTGCGGTTGGACCGATTGCTTCGAGGAGTCTAAGGGTTGGAGCAAACAACAGGTGCTCGAATCGGTTCAAAAACGAGTACTGCGTGGAGAAGCTGAAGCAGCGAAACTACGAAAGAGGAAGAAAATCAGCGTCATTGGCGGCCAAGCACTTGCTGGGCAAAACTTTCACTTACAATACAGACCGGTAAAGTTCGAGCCAAAGGCATTATGTATTTGTAGTTGCAAGGAAACGCGAAAAGCCTTTCTTGAAGAATACGCTGAGTTCTGTGAGCTTTGTCATCTCGCTTGGATCTGCTGGAAACTAGGTGACTACAGAGACCTGTTCCCTCCCGGGGCATTCAAGCCTCCGGCTCCACCAAATGCCTCCTTAGCCTTTAGCTAGGATGTAATTTCAGCTCAATCTAAAAGGTTCTGTCGCGCACCACTGAACTGTGGAGCTGCTTCCATTTCGCGTAGCTCGGCCTCCATTTCAGCGCGGGTCATACGGTGACGCCTTTTGAACAACGCAACGACCAATAGTCGTGACAAAATCCCGATGAGTAACGCAACTACTGCAAAGATTCCACAGACACGACCCAAATGAGAGCTCGCCTCGGCTGCCGCGAGTTTAAGCTGCTCGACCGAAACGTTTGGCTTGTCCAATTGAATCGGTTCGGGATCCAACTGGAAAACAAACTGGCGAACAATCAAGAAACCCGTCACGAACAACAATAATACCAACATTGCTCGTACGAGAGAGCCCAGAAATCTGGGAACTAGCTCACGCAAGTAACTGCCGTCGAACGCGAATAAGCGACCAAAGCTAAACCCCAGGGGGGTCATCGTAAAGAGGAATCGGTTCTGAACGGAACCGACGATCAAAACTGCAACAAGTATCGCCCCGACTGCTGACAAAGTGATTTTAAGAAAGAGCCTGGCACCAACCATGAACTGCTCTAAAAGTTTGCCCTCCGGTATACGTTCAGCGAACATCTTCTTCGCCCACTCGAATATTGAATCATCGGCAATGGAAATCAGTAGGCCAACAGTTATTGGTAGAGCCAATAAGATTGAAAACGTAAGCAAATCCCTACCAATCGGAACAACACCAGCCGAACGAAGTCTGGATAACTTTAGTTCCGACGGTGGAAACTCTTTAAAACCATCAGCCATCAGTTTGTTCTCGCTCTAGGGAGCTTCTCCGGCGAAAGCTCTGTTGACTCTACGATCAAGGGCTTCATCTGTGTCACATACACGTAGATGTTCATCGAGAGCAGCAGCAACAACACAGCAGCACGGGCGCCAGGGACAACTGATGCAGAAAACGATGGAGCAAAATACCGCCGCTGTAGCAGAAAAAGGAAATCCATCAGTAGAGATACAAGGAAAAACGGCACTGCGATCAATGCACTTATCAAAAATGATTGCGAACCTATTCCAAGTATGAGGCCTATGCCCGATGCGAACGTGGTTGGTCCAATGGTTGGTCCAATGGTGCCAGGCTCTATCAACGGCTGGAGCAGGAATGAGCTACCAATGTACTCTAGAATACTGGCGAATCCGCGTTGGTGAAAAATTACATATAATACAAGTAGAAAGAGAACCGCCTTTAGCAGGTGGTACGGTTGACTGGTGCCAGGCTCTCGATTGCGACTAGCTTCATCCTCGTCCCCCACTGCGTACATTTGCATTGAGGCATATCCTGCGAATACCTCAGCCACATACATCGACACACTAACCAAAACACCCAAAGCAAGACCGATTGCGATTTCAGCCAAAAGCACTTGGTAGGGCACACTGCTGATCAGCGAGAATATTCCGTCTCCATTGGAAACGAGTGACGTCAGCGTCAGTGCTTCTCCTGGATACATTGGAAGAAGAAAGAGTAGCGTTGCCAAGGCCAGGGCGACTTTGGCGGTAATTGGCACTACCTGCCGAGGAAGTATGCCCAAAACACAAAAAAATGCTGCAATTCTGAAGAAAAACCCTACAGACGCAACTATCGGACTAAGCAAGTTGATCTCCTGGAGCAACAAGAGCCTGGCACCTTTCGTAGAATCCGTGGTTACTGATAAAAATCAGCACCACCCCAGACGCGTTGAGTAAATCCAAGCACTTCGTTTGAAAAATAGGCCGTCGCGAAGAATAGGAGAAGCACTACCGCGGCGAACTTACCGACAAAGCCGATCAGCTGGTCTTCGATTTGCGTGGCAACCTGCAACACTCCTGCAACCAGAGCACCGCCCAGTGCGGCTGCCAAGACAGGGAGGCTTAAGTAGAAAACGAGCTGAAATGCAGTAATTACAATCGAGTAGTCCATGCTAACCAGCATATGTTGCGACTAAATTTGTTGTTATCAGGCTCCAGCCGTCGAGGGTGACAAACAGCAGTAATTTAAACGGGAACGCAACGCTCACAATGCTCAAGCGCTCTAAACCAATTGCGGTCAGTATGTTCGCCACCAAGAGATCTATGATTAAAAATGGCAAGAACAAACTCAGACCTGTTGCAAACGCCTCTTTTAACTCAGAAACGAGAAACGCCGGAGCCAACACACGCCATGACTGGGGCAATCCGGACTTTACCTGCTGTTCTCCTGACTTGGTGCCAGGCTCCTTGTCCAACACAGCAGCCAACTCAACAAACCGACTCACTTCCTTCTCATGGGCATGCCGTTGGAGGAACCCCTTCCAATGTTCGAGCCCGGCGTCCATTGCGGCTGCACGGTGTATGTCGGTAACTGGCGCCGGGGCCGAGCGAATGACTCCGTCCATGGTGGTAGCGCAACTCATCAAGGTTGGATACATCACGAAGAATGCCAGAGCCACTGCCAGCCCACCGGTAACGAATGCCGACGGGACACTATAGAATCCCAAACCGACCCGTAGCATTGCCAGCACGGTGACGATTTTGACGTAGCAACTGAATGCCAGCGCAAGCAATACGAGGAGTAACAGCCCGAGAGCTGAAAATCCGAACGTTGCGATAAAGCTTGCTGGACCTATTCCGGCTTCCATGATGTATTCAGAATCTCTTGCCTACCCTAGGAATATACCCGACTAGAGTAGTAGGAGGGCGGATTTCCGACAACACATTTATGGAAACGACAACAATTTAAGACATGTACCGTATCCGTAAAATCGAGCGAATGGCCTATATCTTCTTGGGCGCTCTCATTCAAAAGCTTGGTCTCGGCCAGCTTCTCATACCCAAACATAAAGACACGCCTAATCCCCAGCATGTAATCTTCGTTTGCACTGGCAACATATGCCGCAGCCCCTACGCCGAAGTGAAACTGCGAAACGTCCTCGCAGAACGGGGCATCGACTCCATCGCGGTTAGCTCATACGGCATGGATACCACCCCGGGAAAACCGGCGAATGAGACCGCACGAGCCGTCGCTGCGAAACGCAACATCGATCTCGAACAACATGCCACCCAGCAACTCAGCAAGGAATGTATCGACAAGGCCAGCCTCGTTCTAGTAATGGCGCCACATCATCGTCGAGCCGTAGCGGCACTGCGACCTGGTTCACTTTCGCGGGTTGCGTACCTTGGAGCCTTCGGCCTCGCCAACAACACACCATTGGTGTTGGCGGATCCCTATAGCTTGCCGGAAGAGGAGTTCGTGCTCTGCTTCAATAATATTGATACGGCGATACTTGGACTCGCGGACTATTTAGCCAAAACGCTTAAGGCGTAACTTCCATCCAACTCGTGAATAATCGCAGATGCGACATTCTCACCACTGATAAGGAGTGACGCAGTGGTATTAATTGGCACCCGCGTGAGCAACACAGCTCCCTTTTGCTGGTGCTCCACAATGCCTTCGTGATCCAGCTCCGCTCGGGCAATCTCAACACGCACCCGTGTCGTCCCTTCGGGCAAATTCTTTTGCACAACTGAAGACTCGGTAACTGCAAGTGCCAAGCTTCCATGAAAGTGGCAAAGCTCGCCCGATACCCACGACACTTCATCAAGTCGCGCGACAACCGGTTTGCCAACGGGAACTTCAAGATCGATCAGCGTGCCGCTGCGCATATAATCGATCAACATTGCCGGTGGCACGGCAAGCTCAGCCAATTCAATACTGACCGCGTGCAATTGATCGCTTAAGACATCCTGACCTTGTGCACGTTGCTGGTTAAACAGTTCCTTGCGCCAACTACTGTCGACTCGTTCAACCATCCGCGGACCAAGTCCAAACCAAAACAGACAGGGCACTCCGCCAATTTGCACATGCACCGTTACTCGTCCAAGCACGTCAACTTCTTTCGGATCTTTGCCAGATAGGTAGTAGCACTGCAGTGGTTCATCGGCCGACCACGATTTACTCAGACTGGAAAGGATACGACGTTCGATGTATTCGAGGACGACGTCTTCAGCGACTCCCGCTATCTCTGGCACAATAGTTCTGCCAATCGCATCCACTGCAAATTGATCCATGCCGAGCACACCGGGCTCAGAGTTGAACTCAACCGTTCTTGTACGTGGAATGTCAGTTGGAAAACCAAAGCCGAGTTCATAGGATGTAATGTGCACCTCAGCCTCAAGCCAATGAAAGAGTGGAACCCATTGACCGGCTAAACTCGAAAACCAAGTACTCGGATCGGCACAAAGAAACCCACGACTGAATCGCGCTTCTTCTGGAGAAAGTTGTCGCAAACGATTCTCCGGCTCCCAGGCTGATACCTCCACCCCACTGCCGTCGACAATTTTGCCCTCACCCGGCATTCGAAAAACTCCTACTCCTTACGGCGCCGATAGAAATTCATCTCATCAGCTTCGGCTTCTTTATTCGCTTCGTCTCGAATTCGCTCAGAAAATTCTCTTTTGTCGAGCAATCGCTCAAGGCGCTTCTTCTCGAGGCGGGCTTCAACAAGCTCTTCCTCGGCTACCTCTAATCGTTCTAGAGCTGAATTAAGTTCTTTTTCCCTAGATGCTATAACTTCCTGCAATTCAGCAAGTTCTTTCTCTAAACGGGTGCTAAATCGGCTAATCGAGGCAAGCTGTGACCCGTCACCACTATGGAGCGCCTTTTTCCGTCCGTCAGTCCGGAGGTCTTCAAGCGATTTTAGCAATTTATCTCGCCGGGCATACAAGTCTTCAGTGATAGCCTGGCGTTCCTTCACCACAGAATCTACTTGGTTTCGCGCCGCAAGCGCACGTTGCTCCTCAATCTCAAATGTTCGCCGAAGCGCACGGAGTTTATTCTCTGTTGGCATAGCGATCCCATCTAGTTGCTACACACCCTGGCGAGACTAAGTCTCGGACACTTCCGTATCACGCCCTTGAGCGTTTGGATGTTCGAGATCTGCGACTGCGGCTCGCAACACTGATGCAGCTAGGGGAAGTCGCAACTCGGGGGCTAGTTCTGCAAGGTCGCTTGCAGCCCGGGCCAATGCGGTATGTCGTTCCTTATCACTCGAGAGATACTCCGCTGCATCATGACCATCGAGCAGCACCGCTATGGCAACCAGTGCTTGTTCCCGAGCACCCAAGGCGCGCAATCGTGAAATATTAGGCATCGTCCGCTCCTCCTACGCTCCTGGGTCTTGAACCGGTGGGAGCGACGCTTTGGTCCGCGCGTTTCCATCCGCCGCAGCTTCGATAAAAATACTCCGAGCAGCATCACCTGAAAGTGATCGCGCCCTCTGCCGCTGCGCACGTTGCTGCGCGCGCCGCCAACTCCAGGCAGACCAGTAGGCACCAACCACTAGCCCACTGAGCGCAAACCCCACACAAAGTGCCAATAACTGAAATAGAAAATACTCTTTATCTTCAACCGCCATGCGGATACCAAGCGGAAATACTCTCACCAGATTAGCATTGGAACCTTGCACTTCTGGCAGTACGACTCGCGAAGTTTGAATCTTCACCTGATCAACAGACATACCCGGAACCGCTCTGGCAACCATTTGCTGAGCTTCTTCCAAGCGAAATGGTAGGTTCTGATCTGGGCTGGTGTAGCGAAGAATCACCGAAGCAGCTGGCCCGGAAGTAGAGGTGTCATTCGAATTAACGGAACTCACAACCGCGCGCGCTTCAACTATGCCATCTAGGGCGGCAAGCATTCGCTCGATTCGAAGCTCCAGGGCATGATCTAAACGAAGACTTGAGATCTCTGGCGTATTCGGCGTAAATCCACTCGGCCGCGTAAATGACTCAATCGAATCACTCTCGCCTTTCGGCAAGCCATACTCGTGGAGCAGCTGCAGGGCTTTGGAATACTCAGAGCGATGTACTATGATTTGATAGCGTTCGTTTCTTCCTGAGGATGTCTTTATCCGATCAGCCTGCAACCCGCTTCTGCCAAGCGCAACCATTACTTCAATCGATTGTTGTGTATCGAGATTACCCAGTAACTCTTGAGAATTACTACAAGCAACAAGGAGGGGAGCTAGCAGGAGAATGAGTGTTGAAAAATACTGTCTCATTTGACGGATATCTAGGGCTCGGTCACCACCCAAAATACAGTTACGTATTCTAGAAATGCGACTTGATCTATAAACACAAAGTCTCACTAGTAACACAATGCGAACTAGTGAGACTCTATGCTTTTTCAAAGTATGCCCCAAATTCCTAGCTTAATCGCTCGGTAGGAGGCATACCATCACCTCGTAATCTCCGATCTTTAGGCGATCGCCGTGCTCGATCTCAGCGATATCGCTGATTTCGTCGAATGAATCAGAACCGGAACGCTGAATATACGTTCCACGCTCACTCATTAGATCCTGCACTTGCATCTGTCCATCAGCTACGGATACCATACAGTGTGGAGTCGAAACACCATCCCGGTCAAGTACCATATCGTGCTTGCGAAGCTGCTGCCTGCCCACGAAAAACTTCCCTGAACGCAACTCAGAAGACTCGCCTTTCGGGTCGGATGCAAAGTTAACTAACCAACCTACAAGCACTCCCGTCTCACCAGCTGGTGCCGGCGACCGAGATGCTTTTGTAGAACGGGCGCCATTCACTGCCGGCTTTTCATTTAATTGTTCTTCTGTTTGTTCGCTCACTTCAGTTCCTCCTCGCCGTTTTCTCTTACGTCGTCGTCGTTTACGGCCACTTGATTTACCTTCTTCAGAAGCAGCACTATCTGCCTCCTGCTCATCTTCAGTTCCTTCCGTTTCAGCCACAGCCTGGACCTCCTCATTCGGTGATTCCGCAGATTCAGGTTCTGACTCCACTTCCGGTTCCGCCTCTGCTTGCGTCTCTGGAGCTGCTTCAACCTCAGCATCTGAAGTTCCCGCAGGATCAACAAACATCCCAGAATCTGCGTTCGAATCGGTCGCTTCTTGCTCCTCTGCTTCAAACAGATTCGGTTCATCAACTACGATACCGGGAGCATCCACTTCCGCTGCACCCGAATCACCTGGAAGAATTGCAGCTGAAAAACTTTCGAGCACGTCTGAGGCTTTGGCGGACTCATTTGCTTCGGCCGCCATGAATGGATCAGTAGATTCTGCTGATACACGATCTGCTTCCTTTCTACTCAACTCATCAAAGCTACCAGCGTTCTCCATCTGCTCTTTCGTAGCAGAGATAGTCCTCTGTCGAACTCGACTACGCGATTTGCTCGCGTCGGCCGAATCTGCCGACTCCTCACCATCTGCTGCACCTGACTCAAAACTATAGCCACACATGCGACAGCGAGTAGCAACCGCCGGCACCAAGCTTCGGCAACTAGGACAGCGAATAAACGTTAATTCAGTTTCTTCGGTAGTCATCACACCAACCCTCTAGAACTGCCTATCGGAAAAAATGCCAATAAAAAGCAATAAAATAATGCTCACCGGAACCAACACCAACAGAACTATCAGCCAGCGGTTGATTCCACGAAAATAGGGCGTGCGCAGAAGCTCATCATCTAGTTCTTCACTTGCGAGTAACCCCTGCTCACCTAAAGACTCGTCGTACTGCGTATCGACCGGCCGGGCACCACTCCCGTCCTGCAATAAATCAGCTTCAAACGCTGAAATTCCCACCTGCGAGTCGGTAGGTGCTGGTCGCATTGAGTCTGAATATTGTGATGCACCTTCTGGCTCAATGTGTGCTTGATTTGATTGTCTTTGTGCAAATCTTTGAAAAACTCCCCCAGATGCTTCAGATTGAGAGCCTGTTTCTGATGGTTTTACTGCTCCTTTTATCGCAGAATCGTCCATCACTTCAGTTGGACGTACAGGTGGAAGCTCGGGAAGAGAGTCTTCAATACTACCGCGCTCTCCACTCAGAAATGCTCGCTCGTCACTCTCGTTGAAACAAAGCCCAAGAAATATCCCTTCCGATAAATCAAGTGAGGTAAGCTGCTTCGGGTATTCAACGGACTCATCGCGCTCAAGTCGCTCGCCGTGGTGAAAGGTGCCATTACTACTGGTATCCGTCACCGTCGGGACATAATCTTCCCCGCAGCGAATCACCACATGCTGCCGAGAAATATGAGCCGCATTCACCCACATGTCGCTCGCGGGATCTCGTCCGATACTTATGAGCTCGCCTTCGCGTAAGACCTTCCGTGCTGGTCGAATCTCCGCCCCATAGCCAACCACACAGGGATATTTACTCGACTCACTCGTCTCGACATAGTTCGCTGCTTCAGCGGAAAGGGCTGTTACTTCTTCGCCGCTAAGCACAGCGGCTAAGGTAAACTCTGCTCCAATTCCAACGCGTTCGCCCGGCACGAGAAATCTACGCCCGGAAATACGTTCTTCATTTACGAAAGTTCCATTGGTGCTTCCCAGGTCTTCGACCCAGATCATTTCATCTTCAACACCAATTCTCGCGTGCTCACTCGATACATCTGAGC
>CBDUGV010000007.1:0-42244 GCA_965366815.1 uncultured Bdellovibrionales bacterium
TGAAGCCATTGAGCCGATACTGAAGGAACAAGAACGAGCGGCTCTGAAGCTCTAGCAGACAATGGGACTGTAACGATTACTAGTAATTCTACGAATACCCTAGTGAACACGAAATCGAGCGACCGACAGCACTGGGATGAGCTGATGCGAAATGCGCTCGAAGGTGATGCTGATAGCTATCAGACCCTTCTGACAGAATTAGCGTCGGTTTTGGCGAGCTTTCTCCGCCCCCGCATGGCTGATGCCGCGGCGATCGACGATGTCACGCAAGATATTCTCATCTCTATTCATCTGTCTCGGGCTACCTATGATATTCACCAGCCCTTCGCTCCCTGGTTCTTTACAATTGCACGTCGTCGATATGTCGACTACCTGCGAAAGAACGAGCGACTAAAGAGTCGAGAGATAGTCGAGCGAGAACTCGCCTTGATGAGGGAAGAGCCGCTCAAGATCAGGGAACTTGACCGCATATTGGATCTAGAAAAGGTACTTCAATCATTGCCGGAAAAACAGTTAGAAGCTTTCGAGTTGGTCAAGTTACAAGGCCTTTCGACCGCAGAAGCCGCGGCTAAGAGTGGTTTAAGTGAATCAGCAGTTAAGGTGTATGCGCACCGGGCTGTAAAGAATTTGAGAAAAAGGCTGGAGTCAGATTGATATGACGACTAAGCAAGTCATTGCACAGCTCAGCGAGAATTTCGCCCCGACGAGGCCGCTCTACTCAACGTCCAAGCGATTGCTGCTTGTAGGAGTCTGTGTAGTCGTATGGCTCGCAGGTGGTATCGGTATTTTTAAGCTGCGAAGCGATATCGCTGCAATTCTCAATTCGCCACAGTTTTTGGTTCCGACAATATTGTTGCTGGCGCTGGCGCTGTTTGGCGCTTGGACCACTCTGCGCTCAGTGAGCCCAGGAGAAGGAACTAATCGACTTGAACGGTTGGTAGTTGGATTAAGTGTCGCTCTGCTCGCGTGGCTCGTACCAACCGCCATTATTGCAGTTGCTCGAGGTAACTTGTATGCACATGGCGTTGTTGGTGGAAGCACTTGCCTACTCGCCGTTCTCACCTTGGGAGCGGCTCCAGGCATATTGTTGCTTTATTTAGTGAATCGCGGTGCCGCCCTTCGCAGTTCACGGAGCTCAGGACTAGCGCTTCTCACAGCTGGCTCCTCTGGAGCGCTTGGCCTGCAGTTCATCTGTCCGAATGGGCATGGCATTCACATACTGCTGTGGCATTTCCTGCCACTGGTCGCGCTGGCTTTATCTGGCATGCTCCTAGGCCAAACGATATTCAGCTGGGAGCGCAAAGTCTCTGCCATCAGCAAGTGCGCAGAATAGTACATCCCAAGAAATAAAAAAGGGCAGAAGGAAGACCAAAAGATCTCCCATACTGCCCTTAGTTACCTTTTCAACGAAGTAGGAGTGTTGTCGGGTAACTTAATCGCTAGTGTGCTCGCCAACGAATTCGAACCAATGTCTACCCCAGTTACACAATTAGGTGACAGTGACGTAAATATTTGCCGATTGCCCTAAATAGTCGAAAACGCTGCCAAACCAGATACCTAAGAGAGCTGCCTCTCTGTCACGAATTCTGCTGCCAGGCGTTTAGAGCTTGTTGGGTTGCCTGGGCGGGGTCAGGGGCTAGGAGAATTGAGCTTAGCATTGCTACGCCGCTGGCTCCGGCGGATCTGCAGGCTGCGACTCGCTGCGTTGTGATGCCGCCCAGGGCATATATCGGGATCATGACTTGTGTGGCCGCTTCGGCGAGTTGCTCAACTCCAAGCTCAGGGCCGGCGGATGGCTTTGAGAGCGGGGGGTAAATTGGCGAGAGGAGGATATAGCTTGCGCCGGCAGATTCTGCTGTTCGACACTCTGCGACACTATGGGCCGAGTAGCCCAGTATCGCAGCGGGATGTGCACTTCGGTTTTTTCTTAGTGCTTCTATCGAAGAGCCGAGATGAATGCCGGATATCTTTGATTGCCCAAGCAAATCTGGCCGGCGGTTTACAATTAACTTCGCTCGCTGCGCTTCACAGATTGGAGCGAGTTGCGTAATGAGCTGATTGAGCTCTTCATCGTCTGCGACAGCATGTTGGCCATCGGGCACTTGCTCACGGAGTTGGACGAACGCTACTCGCCCGTTGGAAGCTTCCAAGGCGGTCCGAATGCGCTCAACGAGCAAGCCACGTACTCGCAGTTTCCCGCCGCCCCGTGCGGTAGGCTCACCGACGCTTAGTCGACTAGACCAACTTCCGGGCTTGAAGCAGCGGCAAATTGCTTCTTTGGCATCCGACCTGCCAAGAACGCCATGCGCCCCGATTGAACGCCGAGCTTCATCGCGGTAGCCATCTTCACCGGATCTTGAGCACAGGCGATTGCCGAATTCGTGAGAATAGCAGTTGCCCCTAACTCCAAACATCGCGCTGCGTCCGAAGGCGTACCCACACCGGCATCTACTACAACTGGGACGGAAGCCTGCTCGATAATAAATCCGAGATTGTATTCGTTTTGTATGCCGAGCCCACTGCCAATTGGTGAAGCAAGTGGCATAACCGCTGCCGCTCCCGCATCTTGGCATTTTCGCGCCACAATAGGATCGTCAGTAATATAGGGCATACAGATAAATCCCTCATTACTAAGAATCTTGCAGGCTTCAACGGTAAGGTCATTATCGGGATAGAGAGTCTTCTCATCACCAATAACCTCAACTTTGACAAAGTTGCCAACACCCGCTTCACGAGCCAAGCGTGCCGTCCGCAGGCAATCCTCAAGCGTATAGCAGCCTGCAGTGTTCGGTAGTATTGTCAGATCTTCAATATCGGATAGATGGTCGAGAAGTGATTCTTTTGCAGGATCGGTAATGTTTACCCTTCGAACCGCAACGGTAATCATCTCGGCACCAGCAGCAATCGTCGCCTCGCGTGTCTGGGCGAAATCCTTATACTTGCCCGAGCCAACAATCAGTCGAGAATGAAAGGTCTTACCACCGATTGAGAAAGAATCAGAGGAAACAGAGGTACAGCTCATGACGGTCTCCTATCCACCACCTACAAAATGGACTACTTCAACACTATCTCCGGATTGCACAGGAGTCTCAGAATACGAACCACGTGACACAATTTCGCGATTAAGCTCCACTGCAACGCGCTTATCTTGCAGACCTAACTCCTTGAGCAACCCATCGACAGAGGTACTCTTGACGACTTTCGGTTCACCATTAAAGCGAATCTCAAAGGCGTCCATTATGCGAGAACCTTATCGATCACTTCAGCGAGCTCTTGCTTGCCGCGTGCGCCAATAATTTGTTCTTGCAACTCGCCATCTTTGAAGACGATCAAGTTCGGAATACCCTTAACTCCGTACTTCATCGCGGCTTCCTTATTGTCATCAACATTCACTTTGACGACCTTTAAGCGGTCGCCATATTCCTGCGCAAGTTCTTCGACAACCGGACCGATGGTCTTGCAAGGTCCGCACCACGGCGCCCAAAAATCTACGAGAACTGGAACTCCTGATTTCAATACTTCTTCGTCAAAACTATTGTCACTTACGTCGACCACTAAGGACATGATAATCCCCCAAACTTTTATCTGATAATTCTACTAGCAAAATAATGACTGTGACCTCATATCTAACACCTCTCTGCCCTAGGGTTCAACGACTGAACAGCGAGAAAGAGGCCTCAGACGCAAATTAATCGATTAGACGACGAGGGATAGCGAACCTTGCAGAATTCTAAAAGGCAGTACCGATACTGACGTTAATGCGGCCAAAGCGCTCACCAAATTCACGATCTAAGGCTACACCATATTCTGCGCGAATAGGGCCAATCGGAGTCCGGTAATGCACTCCAAATCCGGGAGAAAAACGCAAATTCGAGAAGTCGAGTCCATCACCACGAAAGCGCCCCTTATTTCGAAGAAAAGCCTGGCCAGTGTCGAGAAACACGATACCAACTATCTGCTCCGCGACATCGTATCGCAATTCGGTCGTCAGATTAAAGCCGCGATCGCCACCAACAATATCAAGCTCTTTCCCACGCGGACCAATCGAGTTCTTAGAAAAGCCCCGCAAGGAGTTTCTCCCGCCGAGAAAGACTCGGTGACTAATGGGCACCACGTCAGTATCACCAAACGGTTCAACGAACTGCAACTGAGCTCGATTTGCCCAGACAAGCCGCTCATCAAGTTCGAACAACAACGACTGCTCAAATCCGAGCTGGTAGAGATCTACCTGAGAGCCGAGCGCTTCCGTGCTTATCTGCGCATCAAGGATCGACCGAAACCCCTTTCTCGGATTAAAGCTGTTATCTCGGTGATCTAGATCGAGCCTCGTGTGCAAGAATGTATATGCGGTCCGACCAGTATCATCGGGACCAATGATCACATCGCGCTCGACATCAAACAGACTCTCAAGAAATGCTTTGGCTCCAATGAAGCCCTTCAATTTTTCAGTTAATGTATTGCTTACGGAAAACCATGTTCCAAGGCGGTCATAGCTAAATTGATCAACCAGCAACACGGAGCTTTGCGCAAAAATCTCACTCGTAAACTCAGACGTCGTGCCAAAGATTCGGGGAACGGTGTAGGCAAGCCGCGCTCTCCCTGCGTCAAAAACTCTTTCTCCACCGGACTTATAGTAACCATCAAGGCCAAACAACAATCTGGTACCCCTGCCACGCACGTTTCGCTGGCCCAATTCCGAAAAGATGTTGATTCCATCTTCGCTGGTAAAGCCGCCGCCAATTTCCAGTCGACCAGTGTCCCGCTCACTCACTCGCACCGCGACATCCTCAACAGGCTCGTCAATCGCACCATCAAGCGGTTCAACGGAAACCGAGCGAAAGTAACCGAGACTTGCGAGTTGCTGTTTGGAATTCTCAATTTCCCGAATATTCCAATCTTCACCACTTGAGAAGGTGAGTTCCCGCCGCAGAACATAATCACGCGTCAGAATATTCCCCTGCTGAAAAATTCGTCCGACACGAACCCGCGCACCAGGAGTTACCAGGTAGCGAACGCTACCACTGTTCGCGTCCCCTTGAAGCTCAACACTCGCTTTGGGATATCCAAGTTGCACTATCTCCTCGTAGAGTCGTCGCTGCTCCCTACGAAGCTCCTCTCGATTGAAAGCATCCCCTTGGCGCAGATTGGGCTGGATCAGCAGTAACTTACTTGGAATGTCTATCGAAACATTTTCTCGGTTTTCAGCCTCGTCAATGACTCCACGCCACTGAATGTCAACTTCGTTGATCAAACGCTGTGGACCTTCGTTGATCTGAAAATGGACCTCTAACGTCGCATCATCCTCGTCGACCTCGATCGAGTATTCGACCGCCACATCAAAATACCCGGCTGAGGAATAAAGCGATTTGATATGCTCAATGTCTGCTGTAAGCTGATCATAGAGCAGATAACCCGGCTTCCATCGGCGGAAAAACCATGCCCCCGCTTCCTGCGTTCTAATTTCTGACTTTATTTTATCGACGGAAAAAGCGGAGTTCCCAAAAATGCGAACATCACTAATTCGAAATGCCTCCCCTTCGTCGATTATTATTCGGAATAATTGCCTTGAACCAAACTTTCCCAACTTCACCGGCTGGGCGGTTGCCCGATAATACCCATGTTGCTGATATAATCGCTCGATCTCTCTCGCCAAGTTAATCATGGCATTTGGCGTAAAGGGCACGGTGCGACTTTCTAGTTTAAGTGGTGCCAGCAATTCATCAGGGCTAAACTTCTTGTTTCCATTAAAGTAGATACTCACCGGATCGCGAACCGAGATCCTGTAGACCAGATCCACATTTCCACTAAGTTTTTGGTAGGTATCTTCCAACAACTCAACTGACGCCTGAAGATACCCCTCCCGACGAAGCGCCAGAAGTATTTCGCGCCGCAGTCGCTCAATGTTGTCTTGAGAAGCCGGCAGGTCACCAACGTTCTCTTGGACTCGCTCGCGCACGTTACTCACTTCATCGGGAATTTCCCCTTCCAGACGCACGCGATCAATCTTCGATAGATATCCTTCTTCAATTTCATACGTCAGATCGAGCCAAGTCGGGATGCTCTTCTTTTTCGTTTTGTATCGCAGGCTCGCTTGATAATGTCCCGCCTTGCGATATCCGTTTAGAATCCTCAATTCAGCTGACTCAAAATCAATGTCAGCAAACCTCGTTCCAGTTCGTATACGAGCAAGGCGACGGATCTCCCGTTCATCAAGTGTCTTCTCACCAACTACATCAAGCCCGGTAACGACTCGATGCGGCTCCAGATAGAATCGCAGGTAGATACCCCGATCGAGAGACTCTATTTCAGGTCGAATCACGGCAAAAGTATCTCTTGCTCGCAAGCCTTCTATCGCTTGCGCCAAGGCTTCGCTGCTAAAAGCCTGTCCCAGCCGCAGACCAGTTGTAGTCAATAGCGTCTCGTAGCCCAAGTTTATCCAGGTAACGAAACTAATCTTATTGAGAGGCTGACCTTCATACTGAGCGAATACATCTTCACCCTCAGCCGCGAGCGACTGAGACGGCAGAGCCGCAAGTGCACAAACGACAATGAGAGTCAGAATCCGAATCATCGAGACAACTCCTCTGGGCGAAGTTGTTTCCTCGGCACAAGGTTCAGCCCAGAGAAACTTCTACGAAATCTCAAACCAAAATTATACGAACCGGAAGTATCGCTGACATCTTCGGTGACAGGACGAGATCGCCAGCCTCCACTGAGACTGAGAAAGGGGGTGAGTGGATAATCCACTCCAATCTCACTCAGTTGTTCACCGGAAAGTTCAGATTGTAGATTCAAATTGCTCTTTCCTAAAAACGGTCGAGTCGCACTGACTCGTGGCACAAACTCTCCAGTTGTCTCCGAAAGACCCGAATTAATTTGAACCTCTGAGAACCCAGTTAAGCCGACAAAGCGTTCTTGAAGGCTGACATCAGAGCGTGGATCTATCAACTCACGAAACGTTCTATCACCACGCGCCCGAGAGAGCACTGTGATTCCCCCTGAACCGAGGCCAAAAAGCGAAACTATCTCGTTCTCCGAGAGGCCGCTATCAGATGTGAAAGATACCCGTGGATTACTTAACGTGTTGCTCACGACAAGCCGAATATTGTGTTGATCCCCTGTTTCAGAACCGACGGTCGTTTCTGCAACAATGTCTAGCCGCGGATCTAAGCGCAGACCATGCGGAGTAAAACGCATCTCGCCGGTGATCACATCAAAATCATTCGCCCCAAAAGAGAAAACACCCGTCACAACTTCAATTGCACCATCCAAGGAGAATCGCGACGGTGGACCAAACAGTCGAACCTGACCTCGCAGATCTGCTTTCGCGATGTCAGTCTCGACCAATAGACTGCTTCTAGCCAAGAGCTTTAAGTCTAGTTCGATCGGCGACTGAAGATTCGATTCCGCAGTTTCACTTTTTATCGTGGTAACTGAGGAACCGACGATGTAGCTGGTCACATACTGAAGAAGTGCGGCAAGATTGAGGCGCTGCTCATATAAAGCTTCACTAAATTCAATTTCGCCACCGATACGCAAGGGTTCAGAACCTTTCATATCGAGTTTTAAGGCTCCACCGAAAGCCAAAGCGAGGTTCTGTATCGGCTCTAAACGTGCATCAGTTATGAGAAAATCTGCCCGCAGCGTTCGCCCATATGGGTCCATAAAGTCCTTAATGGTTCCCTGACCTACGACCCATCCCTCACCGACACGAGCATCAAACCGCTCCAACTCAATATCACTTCCAGAAAATCGAATAGTACCCCGAGCGCTATCAGCCCCGACTATAGATTCGCCCAATGGGAAGGAGACCGAACCGTCACTTAACCGCATTTCACCATTGATTGCTGGTTCAAGGAGCGGACCCTTTATTCCCAGTTTAATATCGAGCAGCCCAGAGAACTGCTCGAGCGCCGGCACCATGACACTGAGCGCTCCGAGATCCCAACTTCCAATTACCTGGCTGTCCCAACCAGTACGATGATCAACAGAGCCAAGAAGCTGAAGCGATTTCTCACTCAATTGCAGGAAGACACTGTCGAAAGTGAGTCTTCCGTCATTAATGCGTGCAACCAATGGTTCGGTATTTGATACATGCACGCCCTTACGATGCAGTGAGAGCTTCTCGACCTTTAGGGAACCCACCCCTAGCAAAGGTTGCGCCGGAGAGCCTTCGTACTCGAGTTGAGCAGTGATTAAACTCGCATCAGCCGGTGAATCTGGTGCATCGATCTCAAGCGGAAATACATGATCAATGGGGAAACGATCAGTGGTGAGACGAGCGATAATTTTTTCTTTTGGTCCGGAGCTAAGAGGATATTGTAGTTGCAACTGTGCTCGACCATTGAGCAGTGAGCCGCCAATCTCTATGTTTGCGCTATCACCTTGAAGCTTCAATTCTGAGAGATCCGCTTTCTGAAGCGATTTGTTATTCACAATGCGAGCGGTGCGCAGCAGGAGTTCCCCTTTGTAGCTCGGCTTCTGCAGGGTCCCCTCTATCTCCATTTCTACGTCAAAATCTGCTTCGACATTAGGCAATCTATTTGCAATCTCTGGCAGGGACGAGATACCGATTTGCGAGCCACTTACCTTGGCCCGCAAAGAACCATTTGTACCAATGACCGCATCACCCTTGATACGGCCGTCTCCCGTTACGATACGAAACTGCGGCGAGGTAAGTTGCCCCTTGGAAAAGGCCAGCGGCATTTCAAACTGTTGGATAAACAAGGGGCCAGCGTTAAAATTACTGATATCGATCTTTGCTGCACCACTGCCACGAAGGTCCGACTGAGAGAGCTGCAAGGATCCACTAGCGTTCAACAAGCTCTTTCGGGTAAAGTTATCGGCTAAATACGAATACGCCTTCTGCGACAAGAAAGGTGCTATGCGCGCTGCTATTCGATCGGCTGGATAGCGTGTCACAGAGATATCTTTGAGGTCGAGTACCTTCTTTCCGAAATCATACCGGACCTTGGCATTCACGTTGGAATTAATCTGTGTTTCGAACGCCGTTTGCGTCGCCGTTTCATCCCGTTTCTTCCGTCTTTGGATCTGCGGAATCACTCCTCGCTCTTGTAGAGAAACATCAATGATATTGTCGGCAAAGGTAAAATCCGCAGCAAGTTTAGAATGTGCATGGGCAGAATTCACGTAGATACTTGAATCAACAGTTCCCCGGTATTCTCCCGTTTGTATTTTTCCGGAGACCGAAATAGAAGTTCTCGAATCTGCTAATGCTTCATTGATTGCAAGGGAGAGCGGTTCAAGCTGTTTCGCCTTACTCTTATCCTTCGTGGGGAGCGGTGCTCCGGGAGCTGGAATACAACGCTTGAGAAAAGCACTATCACGGTCTATTGCTACCGTGAGTTTACTTTCCACCGGAGTTGGATCAGCAAAAGTAAGCGAGAGCGCACCGTCTCTGATTACATCCTCAACCGCTATTTCACTCAGGTGCAAGTCATTGTTCGTCACTGCAAATTGAGCAGAGAGATTCTTCACCGCACAACTATCGCGGACCATCAGTGGCGCGCCTTTTCCCAAACCGAAGGTAAACTTTCCACCAAATTTCGGTGCGTCGAGCTCTCCACCAATATGAGCAGCAAGCCGCAAATGCGGTTGAAGCGCGATAAGGTATTCTTCCGCAGGAAAGATAAGTCGAGCTAAGTAGTGATCGTATACATCACCCTCAATCATAAAGTCGTAGCGCTCCTCGCCCCGAAAGGTCAGATAGCCGCTGCCTTCGGTTCGACTCACTCGATTCTCCGGCAGTCGAGTGCTCTCATCAGTTAAGACTGCCTGGCGGACCATCAACACACCTCCTTTCAAGGTGCCCTCCCCTTCCGCCCGACCAACTGGCAATGGCGGAGCGGTTCCGTACTGAATCCGCATATTCGTGCCCGCGATATCCAGCAGAACTGGTTGTTCCTTCGAATCCAGTGGATCTCTGGTGTTAAACGTTGCCTGGTCGAAAAGCACCCGAAACTCTTCAGTTCCAATTACCAGATGAGTCCCGGGAGACTTCTCCGTAGTAATGTGGACATTCTGGACCCAAACCGACCAATTACTAGTGAGAAACGAATGCCAAGGCGCACTCCCTCCTACTCGCTCTGGTCGCTTCTGAAACAAGAACTCAATGACCTTAATAAACCCGGTCTCGGTCCCTATACTCGTCGCATGACTTCCCGTCAGGGTGAGAGTCGGAAGAATCACTTTCTTCCGCAACAAGGCAAGTATTGAAATTTCGACGTTTATTTCCTTGGCGCGATATCCAAGCTCTGGTCCTTCCGAGGGGTGATATAGATGGACGTTGTGCACTCGACCACGAACTGGAAAATATCGAATTTGCGGAGATTCAAGTGAGACATGACTCCCTGCTCCTTCGGAGAAGATGGAGGTAACCAGGTAGCCCAAGAGCGCATTGAGAAACAGGTGGACGGAGGCGAGCAGTGCTAACCATAAGCCGAACCGCTGACCAAATTTCTTCAACCTTGTTTGCTCCATGCGAATCGTGGTCGCGGCAGACTAAGCACTGGATTCTTAAGCGCCTGTTTCGAAAGTACCTGTATCAAACTCGAGGTCAACTCGAGAAGCCAGATAGCCTTGTAACATCAATGTCGGACGTTGATTGTAGGGAATCGATTCATTTGTCGCGATATCGACCAAGAAGCAGCCCGCCTCTCGTAATATACAGTCAGCCGCCGCTACATCCCATTCTCCCATAGGATCAAATCGAACGGCAACGTCATAGTCACCAGTAGCGAGAAGACCAAGCTTATAAGCCGAACCCACCCGCCGCACATTCTCTAAAGGGATCTCACTTCGAGTACAAAATTGCTCTGTTAAGCATTTGCCAGAATCCGACGGTAGCTTGCTGTCGACGACGAGCAAGGAGCGCTCTAAATACCTGTGGCTAATAGGCTGATCAACACCGGCAACTCGCTTCACCGCGCCGCCGCCTCGATAGGCCATAAAAACAGTATCTTGGGCGGGGACATCAATCACGCCGATAACTGGTATTGAGTCCACGACAAAGGCGATGGCGATACAGAACTCTCCATCTCGATTAATGAAATTCTGTGTCCCATCCAATGGGTCGATCAACCAATAGGCAGAGAAATTCTGCCGCTCTTCAAAAGTACGTTGAGTTTCTTCGGTGACAACTGGATAAGCCGTTCGCTTCTCGAACTCAGCAATCAAATACTCATCAGCGACTCTGTCCGCTTTGGTAACTGGAGAATCGTCATCTTTTAACTCAGTCCCCAGATCGAGGTCACTCTCATACACCGCCATCAAACGCTTAGCTGCACCTTTCGAGACATCCACAGCAACTGCCTGCAGCTCGGCGAGCTTCGCGGGCGAGAATTCAGCATTCAAAGATAGAGGTTCTCTATCGATCACCTCTGACTCAGGATCACGGCGACGAATTAAATAATTAAAAATTTCTGACACGAATCACTTCTCTTACTAGTAGTGCCCTCACGTAGCGAGGCACCTAATTGGGGACTTGGGAATCAAACCGTGGAATTCCGTGCGAGTATACTAACGACGAGATTCTTTGGCTTTCTTTTTTTCCTCACGCATTTTGGCCTTGCGCTCACGGCGCTCGGCTTTGCGCTGCTCATGGAAGTCGCGACCAACAGCTTCAATCTTCTGCTCCCCAGCCTCACCTTTCCCCGATATCGGCTTACCGTCTTTGTCGAATTCGCCGTGCACCTTCACGCCAGCGCCGTCTACGCTCACGTTGTAAGATCCATCTTCCCCGAAGACCGAGTCCTTGGGTTTCGATATATCTTTCGCCTTCTCTTCGGCAGTCCCCTTTTCCTCAGCAATAGCTGTGGAAGCTGTGCTTAACAACAAAACTAGTGCGAGAATACCCTGCTTCAGCATTTCCAAGTCTCCCTTGTGTATATTTTGGACACCGAGAGTTATACTATAAAATAGCCGGAAATGTCATCTTGGCAGAAATTCGATTATCCAAGCGATCGCGTCGGCACGTCGATGGTCCCACCCTGAATGTAGGCCAGTGCTACTTCAGCGGTAAACGTCGCCGCATCGAAGTTTTGAGTTGGAGAACTTGTATCTGAAAGTGCGTTCAACGATGAATCGAGTTGAGAAGCCCGATACGAGACACTAAAAGCCCAATCCGCCTCCCAGGCCTCGATCATTCCATCGTCTCTTACTGTGCGCAACGCCTGCTTGCTCGCCTCAGCAGTGCTTAAACCATCTCGAGTGGCCTCTGCAAACGCAACTTGAAAGGCCGCTTCAATACTTGGACTCTTTTGGTACAACTGAAAGGCCATAATACCGTATTGAAGACGGGCCTCACTAATAGAGGCGTTTGCATCTGGACTGAGAAACTGGCGAATTTTTTCTTGAAATGGAAGTTCTCCACTCTGCGGCTGACAGCTGGCTTCGAGTGAATCGACTCCGGCGCTCCCTCCTGTGGAGTCAACTTCCGACAACTCCTTAGCCTTCATTGTAGTCAAACCCCTAGTCAGTAATTCTATGATCTCATTTAGGGTCTGACGAAGTAGTGCCACTACTTCCCGCAGACCATTCATTGAGCGGCCTATTCTCCCGTTCTCGGCAAAGGTAGGATCGAGACTCATTTGGGAATTTGTCGCGGTATTGCTCGCTGCAGTTTTGTCTCCGGCAAACAGGCCGCTTAAAGAACTTTCGCTGGACCCAAATGGAAGGATCGACGGATTTCGCGATGGCCTGGCAAATCCAGTCACTGAACTTCGATTCTTCGCTTCTAGCGGTGACTGCGGCATCGGGGATACGGTCTGCTTGCTTACTGAAAGGGTGGCTGGCTCAGTCATGAAACTATCTCCAATCGCTACGAGAGGTTAATTTTGAGAATTATCGGGAAGAATTCCCAAGCGTTGCAGCTATAGCTGTATTTTTTCTTCTCTTATGATAGATACCGCTGATGCCAACCGGAAATTTAGCACGCGTCTTAGTTGATTATCCGACCATCTCCGTCCCCTCTGAAGGGGCGCAGAACCAGCTGCGTAAACGAAACGCATTGTTAAGCTTTTTGTTCGATACGCTGCTGATCTTGATGATTAGCGCTCCCATGCTGTTCTGGAATTTGGGCGAATTCTCTCTTGGAGTTCCTGATGAAATCTATGAGGCTGGGGCAGGCATTGAAATGTCTCAGACCGGCAGTTGGTTTACTCCGACAGTTCAGGGGCGCACGTTCTTTGATAAACCACCGCTGAAGATGTGGCTGACAGCGGCGGTCTCAAAGTTGTTTGGCACCTCCAATTTCACCTATCGCTCAATTGATGCCGTCGCCGGTATCGGAACTTTGCTGCTGACCTATTATTTGGCACAAATGCTCTTTGCCTCAAGGCTCATCGGGCTGTTTGCCGTTTTCAGTTTTCTCGGTTCAAGAATCTTTGTGCTTGAGCACGGCATGCGCACTGCTGTGCAAGATAGCGTCTTGGTATTCTTCTGTACTGCACTTATGGTCTGTGCCTGGCGAATGCTGATTGTGTCTCGGGCAATCACTCACCCGCGAGCCCAGCCACAACTTCGAAAGCTCGGCCCGCTGGCTGGCCTCTTATTCGGTTGTGCAATGATGACCAAGAGCGCCGGTGCGCTCATGCCAGTATTGGTGTTTGGTCTGTTCCTTCTGCTATCTGGGCAGATATTCCACTTTATTGCTGCAACTTGGAAACAGTTGCTCGTCGGGCTCCTCATTGCCACCGTTGTTGGAGGCACGTACTTCATCGGCCATTGTTATTTTACGCCTGGAGCTTGCTACAGTCTGATTACTCATCACGTAATCGATCGCTTTACCGTCGGTATACATGATGTCAGCGGCCCTGATTTTTTCCTGATACGCATTTTTCAACACCGAGCGAGCTTTCCACCGGAGCTTCTTACACTCTCAGTCTTAGTCGGCTTGTATTCTTGGCTCTTTGGCCGAGATAATCGCTATTGCCTGCTTTGCGTATGGAGCGTTCTGCCAGTGGTGCTCTATAGCTACGCCGGTACCAAGTTTAGCTGGTATATCGCCCCGGCGTTTCCAGCTATGGCCGTGCTAATCGCCACCACAGTGGTCAGTTGTGGGCGCATCGCATACGGCAGACTACAGAACTGGTGGAATGGAAGCGCGCGACTGAACCTAGCAACAATACTACTGGCTGGCATATGTCTCTACGGTATTGGCGCATCGATCCATTTATACGGAACGAACTTGCAGCGCGTCAGTGCTATGACTACGCGAATACCAGCCGATCTCGCGGTTGCTGACATCTTTCGAGCTGAAAAGACGCTCGGCAGGAAACCGCGAATTCTAACGTATCAAAGACCGAAACCGACGATTCATGAATGGGCTTATTTTCAGATGCTCAATCCATACTCGACGATAATTGAGGGTAAGGAGGCATTCGCTCAACAATTAAGCGGGGATGCGCCTGATTTCTTAGTAACTGGTCTGCATACGATAAGTAGCATTCCGAAAGAATGGGCGATTAAGAGCTACACTTACCTACCCCCGCTCTATTCTCGTTCAAACTGGATTTCGATCCTGTCGTTTGTCGAAACTGATACCATCGAGCATTTTACACCGTGGAAAAAAGTTATTAATTTCGGCACAAGAGACTTCTCTCCAATGTATGGATTTGGCGGACCCGAGAAATTCGGCGGGATGAAGGTGCGCTGGATGCTCGGAAAAGATGGTGCGATTAGCATACCCGGTGATGCCGCACTTCACTTACTAGGCGCTAAGATTTTTCTGAATTTCTCAGCACAAATCGCCAACGACGCTAATGTCGCTGTGCTCAATGTCAGCATAAATGAACAAATTGTTGCGAAACTCTCCGCTACTCCCAACATGCTGGATACTGAGGGATTCGTGGTGCCACCGCGGTTGTTGCGCTCCAATGAGAATACGCTGCGATTCGAACTGGATGCCGGAGATACCGAAATTGGTCGAGCTGAACGATCGGTGATGTTTAACTGGATCAGCATCCGACTGAATCAGCAATAAAAAAACGGGATGTTTCGGTCGAACCGAAACACCCCGCGGGTTCTCAATAAACCGATGCAACTTACATGGCGAATGAAGGCGGCTCATGGGCATGGTGCATGTTGATGTCACCTGGCCACAGTTGAGGTTTACGAAGCGCCACATAGGCTCGAATGGCTCGCCGGTGATATGCGCGCCGCTCAGCCGAAGTGAGCACCCGTTCCTTGCTTTCCTTCACCACTTTGAGTCCCGGCATACACCAGTCCTCTTGGGGATATGGTTTACCGACGAGCGCCAGAGTAATCGCGTCCGATGGCTTTGAGCGCAGTCGATGCCAACACTCAGGCTCAACGATACCACTCACCACACCAGGCGTAACCAATCCGCCACTATGTCCGTATGGCGTGCCATCTGCGCGGCAATACCACTCCTCACGTTCGAGTTCACCAAACAGACCTAATGAGCAATAGGGTCGCGGGTGGGTATGCCGGAACGTCCACTCATCCTTCTTGCGAAAGATGTGTATGCAGAGCATGGCGTCACCGAACTTAGGATGATTCACCTCTCGGCAAACTTTTGCTCTAAGCCCAGGACAGTTATTCGGATAGCCAACTCCAATCCATTTCGAGTTGTTAGAAAAATCTTCAACAAGCCAAGCCCAAAGGATGCGATCCTCTATGAGCTCATCCATCGTAGCAAACATAGTTTCACGAGACCGATTCCAGCTCATCGCGAGCCTCCTATGGGGTTGGGGGAAAAACCGAAGAGATCTGTGAAAGAGCGAACTACTAGAGGGCAGCAGCGATAGTAGGAGAAGGACTCTTCTCCTGATTCTCGCCGGTATGCTGCCACGCATGATAAGAACTACGAACAAGCGGACCTGATTCTACGTGGAGAAATCCACGCGCAAGGCCTTCTTCTTTATACATTGCAAATTCTTCTGGCGGGACGAATCGGCGAACTGGTAGCTGCTTTGCGCTTGGCTGCAGATACTGACCAATCGTCAAAATCTGCACCTTCGATTCCCGCAAGGCATCCATTACTTCGCAGACTTCATCCTTGGTTTCACCAAGTCCCACCATGAGGCCAGACTTGGTTCGGACAAGCGGTTGAGCTTCCTTTGCCCAACGCAGTATGTTTAAAGAACGTTTAAAACTAGAACCTGGTCTGACTTCTCTATACATCGATGGCACTGTTTCAACGTTGTGATTGAGTACCTTCACCGCACCGCTGGTTAAGATCGTCTCTACCAGTTCGCGTTTGCCACGCATATCAGGAATAAGTAACTCAATGTCCGTCTCAGCATTGACGTGCTTAATCGCTTTCACCACTTTGTGAAAATGATCCGCACCCATATCGGGAAGGTCATCGCGATTCACTGAAGTAATCACGACATGCTTTAGTGCAAGTCGCTTGATTGCCTGGGCAACTCGAACTGGTTCCATTGGGTCGAGAGGCTGCAACTCGCTTAACGTGCCGTCTTTCACGGAACAAAACGAACAGCGGCGGGTACAGAGATCGCCCATTATCATAAATGTAGCGGAAGCATGTGCCCAGCACTCACCAATATTGGGACAATGAGCTTCTTCACATACCGTCACAAGGTCGAGTTCTCGAACAATCTCCTGGGTTTTCATGAACTCGGGAGAGCCCGGAGCTTTTACCTTGAGCCACTTCGGTCGAGCGCGGCGCTTCATTTTCTGCTCTGGCAGATCGCTGATTTCCGTTTCGAGCTCAAACTCGAACTCTTTGAGCATCGCATCAAGAAATGCACGCTTTACCTCGGACATATCAACAGCAACGCCGAGAATGTCTTCCATCGAGGTCATCACTGCGCCGTCATGCTCACAGGCGTGAATTGCTCGAAAGTAGTTGAGGTCGACACCCACATTCAAGGCGATACCGTGGTATGACACCCAGCGCTTCACCCCGACGCCAAGCGAAGCTATCTTCTTCCAGCCCCGATCACTACCCTCACCACCAGCGCGAATCCAGATACCGGTCAATCCTTCGCGAGTATCAGCGTCAATTCCAAATTCTTTCAGACAACGGATTCCTACTTGTTCGAGGCGCCGCAGATAGACATGGATGTCTTTGCCATGCCGTTCTAGATCGAGGATGGGGTACACCACCAACTGTCCCGGTCCGTGAAAGGTCGCTTTGCCGCCGCGTCCAACTTCCACCCAAGGAATAGTTTGGCCGTTTACTTCAATTCCTTCTTGTTTCGCGACACTGCGACCAACGGTAAACACTGGCTCGTGTTCGACAAAAATCGCTACATCAGCCATCTCGCGGTCGGCGATCTTAGCGGCAAGCAGGTTCTCCTGCACGCTCAGCGTGGCGCTATAGGCCTCAGGGCCTTCGCGATCTATAATTTGCAAGGCATGCATATGTCTCGACTACCAAAGAGACTGCTGAACAACATAGTTACGTCTCTGTCACTTACTTCAGAGACACTCGGGTTTAGGCGACTAGGAGCACAGGCTCTTCTAGTAGTCGCTTCAACTCAGTGACAAACTGGCCACCGACTAGACCGTCTATTATACGATGGTCCACTGATAAAGTAACGCGCATGGTGTTACCGACGCTGAGCTTGCCATCAACAACCACGGGTTCCTGTAAAATTCCACTTACCGCCAGGATCGCCCCCTGTCCGGGATTAATGATGGCAGTAAAGCTCTCAACATCTGCTTTTCCAATATTGGAGATAGAGAATGTGCCGCCGACCAAGTCATCTGCCTTAGGTCTTCCCGATCTTGCCCGCTGTACGAGCTCGTTTGCCTGCCCCACTACTTCCGCGAGTGGCAAATAGTCAGCTTGCTTTAAAACTGGAATTAGCAAACCATCCGGTAAGGCAGTGATGATACCAATATTTACATCCTGTGGCTGAACCAGGGTTCCTTCTTTGTAAAAGGCATTAATTCGTGGATGAGCACGCAAAGCGAGTGCTGTTGCTTTGACCACGAGGTGATTGAAGGTGATGCCTTCGTACTGCGGAAGCTCCTTTAGGGTCTTTCGCAGTTTCATCAACTTATCGACATTGATTTTAGTCGTCAGGTAGAAATGTGGAGCGGTGTTGACGCTATCAACCATTCGTTGGGCGATAGTTTGGCGCATCTTGGAAAGGGTCTCTACTGACTGACCACCCGGAGCTGGTGCTGGGGTGCTAGGTCGAGTTTGAACCGGTGGTTGAGCCGGTGCCTGCCGGGCTGGTACCTGCTGAGCCGGTGCCTGCTGAGCCGGTGCCTGCTGAGCCGGTGACGGTTCTGTCATCGGCGTGCTCACCGCAGTTACCACGGTAGCTGCTGAGCCGCTAACGGCCGCCTCAACTTGCTCTGACGAAATAGGCTGACCTACTTGCTGCTCAATATCTCGTTTAACAATTCTTCCACCTTCACCAGAGCCTTGGATAGCTGTGTAATCTACGCCATAGCTCTGAGCAAGGTTCTTCGCCAAGGGTGATATCTTTACTCTCGCATCACCATTTACATGTGCAGTCGGAGCTTCTGGAGTTGCCGCCGTTGCAGCGCTTGGCTGTTCTTGTTGGGCCGGCGCTTGTTGGGCCTGTCCTTGCGGTGCCGGTGCTTGCTGTGTTGCTGCCTGTTGCGCTGGTGCTTGCTGGGCCTGTCCTTGCGGTGCCTGCTGTGTTGCTGTCTGCTGCGCTGGTGCTTGTTGGGCGGGTTCTTGCTGTGGTGTTGGCGCAGCTGCTGATGGAGCAACAGCCTCACCCTCAGCTCCAATCACTGCAATGATCTCACCAACCTTGACTGTAGTTCCCTCGGGGGAGTGAATCTTTAAAAGGGTTCCTTCGTGGAAGGACTCGATTTCTAAGTCAGCCTTGTCTGTCGCAACTTCCGCTAAGGCGTCACCGCGAGACACTGTTTCACCTTCTTTCTTCAACCAGGTGAGGATAGTGCCCTCGTCCATAGTGTCGCTCAGCTGCGGCATGGTGACTTCTATCGCCATCGATTCTCTCCGTCGGTTTGATTAGCCGCTAATTACACGGCAATTTGGTCAAAAACTAGGCCATTATGCTAGCTGAGTGGCCGAAAAATTTCTACGTCTATATTGAGGCTTATTGGCTTTTTGATAGCCCGAAGGGAGGAAAATCGAGCAATTTATCTAATTCGAAGAAAGCATTCCCTGCCAAGAGGACAATAACCCCATGCTTTCCCGACATCTATAGGTCCGCCTCAGAATCAATCATTGAATTTGCAATCTACTAAGGCTATTTCTCTTGAGCCCACGTGGGGCGCGTTCGCGTAGAAGCGATGAGTGATTTGTGAACCAGCGGTATGAAACCGGCCTCAAACCATAAAATTCTAGATTACCTATGGATGTCCTAGTCATCGGAGCCGGCCTTGCCGGTAGTGAAGCAGCCTGGCAAATCGCAGAAGCTGGGCACCGTGTTGAAGTCGTAGAGATGCGGCCTGAGAAGATGACGAAGGCGCATAAGACGGGCCTCTGTGCAGAGCTTGTCTGCTCTAACTCTTTTCGCGGTGCCGCATTGAACAATGCGGTGGGGCTCTTTAAAGAAGAACTAAAAATCTATGGATCGCTGATCATGGAAGCTGCGCTTGTCGCTGAGGTGCCTGCGGGTGGAGCTTTGGCAGTAGATCGCGATGTCTTTAGCCAATACGTAACCGACAAACTCAGATCACATTCGAATATTTCTTTTCGCAGCGAAGAAATCTGTGAAGTCCCAGAAGCTTCGCGAGAGCGACCGGTGATTATCGCAACGGGACCATTGACCGGGAATCGCCTTGCAGAGGCGCTTGAACAACTGATTGGCAGTGGCAACCTGGCTTTCTTCGATGCGATTAGCCCGATTTTTCATACGGACTCGATCGATCGAAGCAAGATCTTTCGCCAGTCGAGATACGACAAGGGTGGAGACGATTATTTGAACGTCCCCCTGGATGAGCAACAGTATCAACGATTTATCGAAGACGTGGGGAATGCCGAGAAATATACCGGCAATGAGGACGTTGAAAACGACTCGCTTGAAAAGTTGCGTCCGTTTGAGGGCTGTATGCCGATCGAAGACATGATCGAGCGTGGGCCGGACACCTTGCGATTTGGTCCATTCAAACCCGTTGGGCTCACTGATCCCAATACGGGACGACGGCCTCATGCTGTCATGCAACTTCGGCAAGACGATCAAGGCGGTACACTCTGGAGCCTCGTTGGCATGCAGACTCGAATGAAGCGGGCGGCTCAAGAGCGAATTTTTCGAGCATTGCCCGGCCTGGAACGAGCAGAGTTTGTCCGCTACGGCTCGGTCCACCGCAATACATTCATCGACTCTCCCAAGTGCCTCTATCCCACCCTCGAGTTTCGCGAGCGCCCCGGACTTTTATTCGCAGGCCAAATCACTGGCACTGAAGGCTATGTCGAGTCGACTGGAGGCGGGCTGGTGGCAGGAATCAATGCGAGCCGCATGCTCAAGGGCGAGGAGCCGATAGCCTTCCCGGCTGAAACGGCAATCGGTTCCTTGACTACTTATATAAGCGAGCCGACGCGTGCTGACTTTCAGCCGATGAATATCAGTTTCGGCCTGATGGAATCCTATATGGCCGAGCCAAAGCGCGATAAAAGTGGGAAAAAGGTCTCCAAGAAGGACCGACGGCTAAAGGTCGCAGAACGAGCTTTGGTGATTGCACGCACACTTTCTGAAAAACTTGAGTCCTCTCTGTAAGCATCTGTAAGAATTGGTCTTTTTTGGCCTGTTTTTTACATAAGTTCTCCAAGCTTGTTACATCTCTGTGACAAGTACCCCCAGGCCCTCCGCTACTCTGTTGAACATCGGGTGTAGGAAACAAATCTAAAACTGTTGTCGGCTAAAAGGAGAGCTTCAAATGGCAAAGAAAACACAGCTAAAGCCTGGGGAAATTTCAGATACTGACCTAATCGAGCGTTTTACTAAGGGCTGCCAGCCAAGCTTTGAACAGCTGATGCAGCGCTATGAGACAAAAGTTCACAATTTGGCAATGCGGCTCACACGCAATCCGGAAGATGCGGAAGAAGTGCTGCAGGACGTATTCGTCACCGTTTACCGCAAAATCAGCGGTTTTGAAGGAAAAGCAAAATTTTCGAGTTGGCTCTATAGAATCACCGTAAACGCTGCATTCATGAAGCTTCGCAAGCGCAAGCAAGATCAGAGTGTTTCACTCGACGATATGCTTCCTCATTTGCAGAACAAAGCAATTACTCAGCGAAACGCCTTTGGCGCTCGCTCTGATGCTCTGGCTCTCAACAATGAGATTCGCGATGCGCTCGAAGCAGCCATCGGCAAGTTACCAGAAGATTACCGTGCAGTATTTGTACTGCGAGACATTGACGGACTTTCAAATAAGGAAGTTGGGGACATACTGAGCCTCAGCATTCCGGCAGTAAAGTCTCGGCTTCACCGGTCTCGACTCATGCTGCGAAAGCGACTTCGTCGTTTCTACGACGACTATTCAAACGAAACGAAGATCGTATCGTTTGGACCACAGATGATGCAGAAGGTCGCTTAAGAAGCAGACGGAACAGATCCCATTCCGCTGGGTACCACAGGTTTTCAAGGGTTTCTACAACTGGGTTAGGACACAACACAACAACCAGTAAGTTGGACTTTTCTCCCTACTTACGGTAGGTAACCGGGCTGGCAACGAATTTCGTTGCCAGCTTTTTTTATTACCTAGGGAGAGTCGAAAATGCTTCCAGTAGAGACTATTCAGCAGCAGCTTGCGCACACCCTCGATAGTATTGATATCGACGGTATTGGTGAGAAATACGAAGGGAAAGTGCGCGATTGCTTTATGCAAAACAATCAGCGGGTGCTCATTACAAGCGATCGCTTAAGTGCCTTTGACGTCGTGCTGACAAGCATCCCTTTCAAAGGTCAAATTTTGAACCAAGTCGCTGCGTATTGGTTTGCACAAACTCAGCATATCGTGCCCAATCACCTCATTTCGCATCCGCACCCCAATGTCGCGATCACCAAAGAAGTTGAGATCCTTCCGGTTGAAGTTATTATTCGAGGATACCTCACTGGGAGCGCTTGGCGTGATTATCAAGCGGGCAAAGCGGTCTCTGGGATAGAGCTTCCGAAAGGCATTAAGAAATCTCAGCGCTTCGAGTCCCCGTTGATCACTCCATCGACCAAAGCGGAGAAAGGCGAACACGACTTGCCTATCTCAAGTGAGGAGATCGTTCGCAGTGGCCTCGTCGATGCGGCAACCTGGGAGAAAACCTGCGACATAGCGATGAAACTTTTTGAATTTGGCACAGAACAGGCCGCTAAACGCGGACTGATTCTCGTTGATACCAAATACGAGTTTGGTTTGCTGACCAAAGCTGATGGAACCAAGGAACTCGTTCTTGCGGATGAAGTTCTCACGCCAGATTCCTCGCGCTACTGGCAGGCTGATAGCTATCAAGAGCGGTTCGAAGCTGGGGAAGATCCGGTCATGCTGGATAAGGAGTTTGTTCGCGGTTGGTTGATTGAGCAAGGCTACATGGGCGAAGGAACTCCACCTGCATTCCCTGATTCGTTCCGGGTAGAAGTTGCTCAGCGCTATATCGAGCTGTACGAGACTATCACCGGCCAAACATTTGCCCCGGAAGTAGGTCCTCAAGATAAACAAATCGAAGCCGCTGTGCGCAGTGCTTTAGCGTAATCGGCGCCTTTGTATGGCCCCGAAATGACGCACGAACGAGATATAGTATGGATTCACAGTTGACCTCATCAGAGCGTAAGGAGTTGCGCGGCAAAGCTCACGACCTCAAACCGATAGTGATAATTGGCAAAGGGTTACTTACCGCAGGACTGATCGATGAAGTAGGACAAGCCCTTGAATATCACGAATTAATAAAAGTGAAATTCATTGAGGGGAAAGACGAGAAAAACGAACTGGCCCAACAGCTTGCCACAGAGACAGGAAGTGCGGTGGTTGGATTGATCGGCAACATACTTATTCTCTACAAGAAGCTGGAAGAGTCCGACACTCCAAGGGATCGACTTTTGTAGCGGATCGAATTTCTGAGATTGTCGTACTGCGAGAGACGAGCGTTTGTCTTGGAGAAAGAAGGTGTTCGCTACCCGAACGCGTTTGCACCGAAGAAAATCGATATCACTATCCGCAGAATAACCAATCCACAGATCAGCACCAGACAGCCAACCGCAGCACGATAGCGCTTTTTCCAGATTGCAAACAAGATACCGATCATTGCAATGCCGACAAAGACATCGCCAGGGCCCCCACTAATACCACTGAGAAGATCCTCAAACCAACGACGAACATAATCGTCATTTCCAGTATCGGCTATCTGAGCCAATAGAAGTGCATTTGAGACAAAGTGGTTCACTGAATCGGGGTTAGAAGCTCGAGTAGTCCACCAACTACAAATACTAGACCAATGGTAAGAATACAGGCAGGAATGCGCTGGCTTGCACATGCCACAAGCCGAGCTCGGCAACTAAAAAAATGTGTCGATATCCAGCCGCTCATAGGTAATGATATATACTGATCGACTTTTAATAGCCAGGACTCACTGTCGTGCCGATTTTACTGTGGATAGTCATTGCCTTTGTGCTTGCGGGGCTCACACTGAGACCCCTCAGTGACCCCGATCTGTGGTGGCATCTGGTAATTGGGCGATGGATGGTTTCTCATGATTCGGTGCCTGTCCAAGACCACTGGAATGAATTTGCGGCAGGAGATCCCTGGCTCGCCTATTCTTGGTTGGCCGAAGTTATCTTCGCCAAAGTCGAATTAAGTGGTGGCCTCTCGGCCCTTCTTGCTCTGAAATGGATATTGGGAGCTTTTAGTTTAATTGTATTCGGCCTCTGCCTCTGTCGCACAGCGAAACATTGGACCGCCGGTTTCTCACTTGCACTTCTCGTTGGAATTGCCTGCTATCCGTATTTTGGTCTTCGCCCCCAAGTATTTTCTTGGATTTGTGCGATGGTTGTACTCTATTTCGCCGAGCAGATTTGTCAGAGGTCGCGCCGACCGCTGGATTTTGTATTCTTAGCCATCACAATGACGGTCTGGGCAAATGTTCATCTTACAACCGTTTTTGGTTTGGTGATGGCAGTGTTTTGGGTTCTCGGGACTGGGCGCGTCGCCCGAAAGACCGTACCGATAGTTTTTGGTTGCTGTTTTCTAGCCACCCTCATAACACCCTATTTTGGCAAAGAGTGGCTTACCCTTCTCGGTAAGAGTCAGCACCCATTTACTCATATGTATATCAAGGAGTTTCAACCCTCCAATCTGTTTGTCTATTCGACTCCAGTACTCATTCTCTTACTTGTGTGCATGTTCGTATTGCAGAAGAAATACGAGAAGTTCGAAATGCCAACTCCAAGAATAATCTTGGGTATCTTCTTCTTTCTCGCGGCATTGACTGTCCAGAAGTTTGCACCGTATGCCGCGATAATTCTGGCAATGAATATTGCTTGTATGATCGGGCGACCAACCAAACGACTCACCGTCGCAAATGTACCATGGCCCAGTACCTTGTTCCTAGGTAGTGGGGCCGCAATTGTTACAGTTGGTTTGCTATTTTCGATGATACGATTTCGCACCATGAGTGAACAACCGATCGACGAATCGCTTGTCGCGGTTGCTCCAGTTTCCTTCATCGAACAACATCAGCTTCCCTGGCCAGTGCTCAACGGATTTAACGATGGCGGCTACCTATTGTATCGGCAGGCGAGCCCCAATGGCGTGCCCTACAATAGAGTCAGCCTCGACGGTAGAACAAATGTAAATTCGAAAGAAGTTGCTGAATCGTTCCTAAAGGCGCTTCACGGCAGCCATGGGTGGCAAAGCTATTTCGAACTAGTCAAACCAAAGACCGTACTCTGGGAGCAACGATTCCCGCTCGTTCCAATTCTACGCCTAAGCGAAGATTGGTGTGAAGTGTATCCACTCAACGGAACTTCAGGGTGGTCAGTTTTTCTCTCACGTGAGGAATACAGCAAGCGGCAGAAGGTTCTGAAGTCGTCGAACTGCTTCCCCGAAAAAGCAGTTGCAATTTTGCGTAACAAAACGAGTACTGGTGACTTGATAGAGGAGCTGCCAGAACCGCTACCTGCACCCCAAGACCTCTAGCCGCTATTCCGGTAGCGGAAGGTCTTCAGAAACGACGGGAAGAGTCGTACCTCGTGCATCTTGATAGGTTGCAGAGCGAAGCGCCCGCCAAAACTCCTTAGGTACTCCCGGATCGTCGAGCAATGACATATTCTCATCGAGCTGTGCAACCGTATCCACCCCAATTATCAATCGCTCAATTCGTGGGAGATCGACCTCACCGTCGTGAAGAAATTGTTTTACAAATCCCACCGCCACCGGCTTTACACTTTCTAACCCATGACTCTGGGCAATCTTCCATATTGCTAGATGCCGTCGCCGGAGGTTCATATCAGCTTCGGCATAGTTATAGATTTGCACTTCTGTTGCCAAATGCTCCTCGGAGAGTTGCTCAGCCGTGGCTTTTAGAATTCCGCCGCCATACATCCCTGCCTTTACCAAGGAAATATTCTTGCTCTTCATCAACTCATACATTCGATTACACTCCGTGTAATCACCCAGTAGATCCAAGCCGGTATACATGACGTAGTCCAGGTCGGTCCCAAACCGTTCAATGAACTGCGTCGTTACTTGAGTCTCCTTCGTGCCAATGCCAAGCTCTCGAATGAATCCACTCTCTTTCTCTCCACGAAGTGCCGAAAACGTCTCTTTCTCGAAAAACTGCCAATCAATCTCTTTGCTCGGATCGCCGCTCTCCTTTCGCAGCCAATCCCGATAATCCGCTGGGTCATGGAGCGCAACCCCAGCAAAACACGGAACCCCCTCTATCACTCCTTCCGTTCCATCGGGAATAGGCAGATCGACGTCAAACAAGTTTTCGTATGCATCATAGAGCTGGGAGCGAATCTCAATTTCGCCCCACGCCCAGCGTGGCACGGCTCGGTTATAAGGAAAGCGTCGATTCCAAAACCCTTCTGGCTGGTCAGTCACACGAGCGGTTTCGCCAGCCCGTGCAAGCACCAAGTCTCGACCCACCTTGGTGTAGTGTTGCACCTCTGATGGTTGAACTCCAAGCTCACGAAGCACAATGCCAATTTGCCGATTCGATTGATACAGGGTCGCACCATCAAATTGTCGAATGCCGTAATGCTCTATCGCTCGCTGAACGATCTTCTTGATGCGCTCATTCGAGACGACGTCCGCTTGTCCAGCTCCTCCAAACGGCGTGAGGCCGAGACCGATTTTCTCTCGGAGCTGCGACATCAGGTAGTGGTCACTCCCTCCGACTCTTTGTCTTTGATCGCATGACCAAATACATAGGTGTAGATTGGCAAACTCAACAGAAGCCCCCATACACCAAATAGCTTTCCAGCGACGGTCAGGATGATCAATACGAGCACCGGGTTGATCTTCAATTTATCGCCATAAATTCGTGGGTTAAGCACATATGCTTCAATTATGTGCACTATCCAGATCAACGCCACTGCACCCAAAACTAGTGCAAAACCCGCCTTTTGCATGGCGAGCAAGCAAATCGGAACTGAGCTTATAAAAACCCCCGCAACTGGAATAAAGCTGCAAAAGAAAACAATGAGCGAAAGAAAGGCAATGCTTTTCTGAAGTCCGAGCAAGTAGATCGCACCGGCGGTCAAAACGGTATTTGCCAAGGCAATAACCAACTGTGCTTCGAAGGCTCGTCCCAAAACAGACGCAAACTCGACAATACTGCCCGCTACTTCTTTATATATGAAACCGAGTTTTGTATCGGCCAGACTGACCATACTCTGACGTAAGCGCGGTAAGTCTAAAATAATGAGAAACGAAAACATCATCGAAAGAAGCAATGCACTCCCAATTGAAAGCAATGGCTCACCAATGTTACGGAGCAAACCTACAACTTGATCGACATTTTCTTTGGATGCACTCGCACCATCAATCCCCAAGGAACGCTGCAGCAAAAGGAGAGTAACTGATTTCTCGGACGATACGAGTGGACGGTCTTGATCGTCTACCTCAAACTCCTCACTCGCTGGCACTGAAATCAATGGTTGTGCAATAGGATATTTCTCAACGAAGTCGAGCAACTGGGCATCAAGTGAACCCAGATATTCGGTGTGGCGGTCTGCAAAAAGCTTCGCTTGGTCGACCACCCGCGGCACAATGAAAAGGCCAACGGATATAAGCGTACTAAGGAAGAGGAGACCAACAATCGTTACTCGAAGAGTTCGATGCTTGATGCGATGCTCTAATTTGTGCGCCCCGTGAGACTGGATATAAGAGAATACAAACGTCAAGAAAATGAGCAGGAAGAAAGATCGAAGCAGGTAGAGCGTTCCGAAGAACAGCCCCCAGACGAAGATACGCGACGCTAGTGAATAGACCCGATCCCATCTATCGGGTTTTGGGGTGTTTGATTGCCTGCTGACAGTCGATTCCATAGTTTCTCCTAGACCTGAACCTTAAATATTAAAAACAATAAATACAACAAGTTATGCAATTGCATGTGTATTAACAAGAAAAAAGCTGTATTTAACTTTCTATTATACACACTTTTGTGTATAATCAAAGTATCGCAATGCTGTCTGCCAATTCAGCATCGCCTCTCCAGTAAAACCTATCGCTTCCTAGGCGGCCGCACCCGCGGCCGCCGCCCCTTCCACACACTCCAAGCAATATCCAGTCAGAGCCACTCATGTCTACTAAATCTGGCTGATGCCGAATCTGCCCAGCCGGTCTTCAATCTATCAGTAGACGAATTGTAAGAACGAGCTCTCAATAGGCCCATTTTCACAGGCGATTTGCTCAGTTGGAAAAGAGTTTAGGGGAAATAGCTTAGTTTGAGGAGTGGAGCGCTGAGAAATGCGCTGGTTCTACCCAGCTGCTTGAGATGCAAGCGCAGGGAATACTTTAAGCGGGTCGATCGACTTGCCATTTTGTCGCCACTCAAAGTGAAGATGGGGACCGGTTGCAAGTCCGGTACTTCCAACTCGTCCGATAATCTCACCAGCATTCACCTTCTGGCCGGGGTTTACACTAACTTCTGCTAAATGGCCATAGAGTGAGATGTAGCCATCAGCGTGCTTAATAGTTACTAGTTTACCAAAACCAGCGTAGCTATCAGCAAAGACCACGCGACCTTCGAGCACGGCACGCACATGTGAGTAGTGCGGCGCTGCAAGGTCGACACCATTGTGGTGTCGAACAACTTTCTTAACCGGGTGTGTTCGTGTGCCAAACTTACTTGATAATTTCGGCGACATCAGCGGAAACACAACCGGTGAAGAACTAAGGATGAGCGGCAAGGTGGCAAAGCTCACTCCAGTCGTTGAAGCGATAAACAGAGCGACTGCAATACAAGCAGTGCTTATGGAAATCGTCTTTTTCATTTACTTCCGATTCTTGATACCGTTTCGCAATATGTCGAGTGCTTTACTTTCGAGATCTCGATTTGGCTGCGATGAAAGGTTCACACTACCAAAAGGAATAAGAGCTTCATCTTTTCCAACTTTTGTAGCTGGTCGCTTCGGTCGAGCGCGAACCTGCTCAAGTTGCTTGCTCGCAGTGACAGCGGGTGGTGCTTGCCCTGCCGTAACTACAGCTACGACGTCCTTTCGAACATATGCTCTCGTCCCAGTAGGGGTATACACCCGATACCATTCGCCTTGGCGAGATTCGACAGTAAGTCGCGTCCCGAGTCCCACCTGCATAAGAGGCGAATGTTCAACACCAGGTCCACTTCGGAGGTTTGCCTTATTTCGCGTCACCTGGAGCACAACGGGCTCTTTCGAAGTAGTAGTAGTTGTTGTAGTTACCTTTTTGGGAATCACCGCCGCTGTGTCACTTGTGGCGGTGTCACTTGCCGCTGCAATAACTTCATCTGCTGAAGGAATAATTGCCGCTTCTACGGATTTCGCAGCCGATGTAGTGGAGCCCATCTGATTTCGCTGTTCAATCTGAAAGCGCTTCAACATACCGACGGTTTCTTTTGAAGCACCACGCTGAAGAACCTGTATCTCCATGTTCTTCATCATCAGATTATTGTTGGCATTTACCAATTTCTTCTTCAGCTCTGGAATCCCACCAATTATCGCTTCCTTCATAGCAAGTTCTTCTTTGAACTTTGCTTCTTTCAAAGCAAGCTCTTCTTTGAATTTCACTTCTTGCGATGCAAGCTTCTCTTCAAACTCTTTCTCTTTACTTGTAGTCTGCTCGTTGCAGGCAACTAATTCTTGCTCACGTTGCAACACTGTTGATTTGAGTTCATCAAACTTATTCGCAACTTCAGGTAAACGAGCTAACAGACGATCTTTCTCGACCATCTTCTCTTCACAAGCCTCAACTCCGGAGGTCGCTTGGCTCATTCTTTCGCGAAGCGACTTGAGCTCGTCCTCTTTCTTGTTGAGTGCTGATTGAAGGTTCATTTGCAACTCATCGTTACTCGTATTCTTGTCAGAGACCGTGAATAGTTTAAGCTCTAGCTCAGAGGCGCGAGCCTTATACTCTTCTTTGTCCTGTTTGGCTTCAGCGAGCTCTGAGCGCAATTTGCGAAGTTCTTTAATAAATACTTCCTGCTGCATTTCAAGAGCCTCTTTTTCGCTCCGAGACGAGCTTGAAGAAGAACTAGGGGCAGGGGCAAGATATTCATCTGCTACAGCAACAGCAGGCCGTGTCACCTCACCTACGGCTTCAGCCTGACGCTGTCTTGCAGCGGCAACGATCTGCTCCTGATGACGGCTAATCTTGCTCAGCAAGCGAGCAGTCTCTTCGGCCAGTGGATCATCCAGTGGATCATCCTCAGCAGCAGTATCACTCTCAGCATATGAATCGGATAGACGAGCGCGCACGGATTGCGCTTCGCTCAGATCGCGCTCGGGTATACCCAAGGCAACCGCGAATACCAAACCACAAAATAATGCAGTAACGGCTCCTAATTTCATTATCGGTCCCACAACTTCCACCCCTACGTTTCGCTTCCCTACAGTTTAGATCTTTCGAGCTCAGAGTTACATGATAGAAACCTAACTCTTGAAGCGGGTTGCAGACACATAACTCTTTCCCGAGTTACGTCTCTGTCACTTAACTCCATTACTCTGGCCGATCCAAACGACCGTTTCCTATTCTGAATACACGCCGGCGGCTGCTGCAATTTTAGCTGGAGATTCCCCTGAAGTCTGCAGCTCACACAGTCGTCGATCGCGTTCACCTCCGATGAGTAACTGAATCGCTCGTGGATTCGCCACACCGGACATGACAATTTCAACATCTTGAGTCATTGCACTTCCAATGAGCACACTACCTATTCCCAAGAGTCGTTCCCAAATGGTTTGATTCGGCTCCACACCACGAATATCTTCCCATCGAAGTCGCGGCTGTCTAAGACTTAATGACACCAAACCAATTTGTGCTTCGACACCTCGTTCATCAATGATGTACTTGGCGTCATAAATATTTACTAAAATCTTTCCTAGCAACGCGCCGGGCAACAGAATGAGCAGCGGCAGATGCAAGTAATAAGTCGTGTCACCGATGCTAAACAAATGACCAGCCATTACTAAAGCCGGAATCATGCGCGAGGCTATTACACCAACTATGCAGAGCACCACGAATCCGATCAGCAATAAAGTCTGCGATCGCCACGTCGGATAAAAGTAATAGCGTATCGGGCCATCACTCTCACTTGGTGCTCCAAGTTCTTCAATATTCTTGGCGCTTCCATAGACTTCACGAACTGGTGCACCAAACTCACCACCTTCGTATTCCTCGTCGTCGAAATCCACGCCAACGGAATCAAAATCTATATCTTCAAATTCGTCTGCCATAGCCCGGTCTCTACTACTACTACCTGCCTCGTCGAATCTTCAATCGCTCTTCAATTGCGGTGAGAGAGTCACTATCCCGTCGCTTCTCTACTCGCTGCAATCTGCGCTCTAAGTGTACATTCTTCTCGACAACCCCTTCAATCAAACCATCCTTATCAAGTGGCTCATTTTCAAGCTCTTCTCGCTCTTCCTTGTCAAACAAGGTACGTCCGAGCAAGGCTCGACGCCGGGCTTTGCGATCGTCCGAGGGTTTTAAACCGAGCATCTGGAGTGAAGATTTCTTATCAGTCGCCTCCTCGCTCTCGTCATCAGTTGCGTCTGCTGTAGTGTCATCGGACGCTATCTTCTGTGGCGGCTTCATTGCACCTTTTAAACCACCAAAACCGCCGTTCTTCTGCATCTTCGGCAGATCGGTGGTTACCTTACCTCCCATCAGGACGTAGACACCGAAAAACACCGCCACCAACAAAATTGATGTCACATTGCGCTGGGTGAGCGCTGGTCTCATTAAAAGAAAACCAATGACCTTCTTAGCGTTCATTGCGCGTTTCCCCCTTCAATTCACTTTCCATGGGTCGACAGGGCCTCCAACGACCTTGTCGGACCTCTCTCACCGCAATATAGAACGGGTGATACCAATGCCCTTCAAGATCAACTCCGGGTCCATTGCGTTCCATTTCGACTATTGGCTCTTCCCAACAATAGCGCACAACGCCAGGTGGAATCTGAGCTGGTCGGTCGACGACCACATATCTTGTTTCAGGAACGAAATTCTTATCCTTCTTGCTCGAGCAGCCACTCATGACACAACTCATCGCAATAATAAATACGACCAGTGCTATTTGCCTGAGATACGCTGTTCTTCGAATAGATTCTTGCCGAATATCTTTCACCACTACCTCCCCGGCACTCGATATTTGCCGTTGTCATCTGGGAACTCTTGCTTCTGAATCTTCTTGTGTCGGACTTCAACCACGGTGCAATGCTGCATACGGAAGTACTTCTGAGCTGGGTCCAGCTGAGCTGGATAGCAAACGCTATCATACATTGGTTCGATCCAGACGTCGTTCACGGTACCCGGCACCGGCTCTTTCTCAAGCTCGTTAATGGTATCGCGCATCACGACCGTCATCGTTTTACCTTTTGTTTCAACTTTCTTCGCTGCGCAACCAATACTCATTACAAGCGCAAAAAGTAACAACCACCTGGACATATCAATCCTCATACAACTAAGAATTCTGTGATTCTTTCACGCCGTCCTTTAAGTTAAGGGGGCGATTTCGTTTAACGACCGCAGACGCATTGTGCTCTCGCCGCTGCGCCTCAACTTCATCATACATACGTCGACGACGCATGAGTTCTTTGGCTCCGGCCGGGGCAATCTCCACAGCTCGCTTCAAGGCGGCTACGAAATCACCATCAGCCTCTTCCAAGAGTGCTGCAAATAACTGGTTATCATCACCGTTGTTCGTCGAAACCCAATAGAATGAAGGCTCAGAAGGTAGTACTAACGCCGCTTCACCGATATCGGATAACAAGAAGAACTGTGATTCAACCCCTTTGACCGTATGCAAGCGCATTATTGTTTCTGCCTGCTGCGGATTGAGGTTGAACGCCTCTGCAGTGACGTGAAACTTCGCCGGATCCTGTCGAAGGAAAATTTTATGCGAACTGTTCTGAACAATTGCCTGTCCACCTTCACCAGCATAGAAATCTTCACCAGACTGTGATGCCGCAATTACGATACCCTTTCTCTTACGATAGAGTCGAAACGCCGCTTCAACAACGCCGGATGCTGTCTTACCAATGAGATCGTGCGCCTCATCAAATACCAGCAACTTTCGGGTATCGAGTTCAGAAGGCGTATTCATCACTTCATCAGCCCAAATCATCGCAACTTTCAAGAATACGCGTTGGAGATCAGGGTTGCGGCTCAATCCCTTGAGGTCAAAAACGATAAATCGCTCTTCCAACTCAAGTCGTCCAGCGCGGTCAAAGAATCGTGCGTAGGTGCCGTCACCGTAGAATTCCCGCATAAGAATCGCCAACTCTTGACGCATGTGGAAATGCTGTTCCGTCTCTTGCGGACGGGGCGGCTCTTTCAGAACCTTAACCACATCGCGCAGCAAGAACTCGCGCTCCTGCCCACCATGACGGAAACGATAATGTGCTTCCATCAAGGATTCGATAATTTCGTTTCGCTGAATGCGCGTCATAGAGTTGTCGCGTTCTGTGCACATGTCAGCGATAATATCGACACAGATGTCGAATAGATCTTTAAAGTCCTCATTGGTGCGATCGGGATCCATCTCACCGATTCGTGCCAAGAAGTTCATCGCAGGTGCTCGAGAGGGAGTCGCCTGATAAATACGACCGCCAAAAAGCTTTGCCACCCGTTCGAAACCACACGGTAAATTCGGCATACCTTTATCGAATACAAAGGTAATAGGCGGCTTCTCTTCTTTCGTGCCATCTGGGCGCTCAGAATAGTGACCACGGTTAAGCGTAATCAATAGAAAGCAGAGCAGATAACTTTTACCAGCTCCTGACACACCACTCATGATAACGTTTGGAGCCACGTTCGAATCGAACAAATCGAAACTGACAAGCTCACGGTTCCACAAACTTGGTAATACGAACAAATTGTTCTCACTACCAGCCCAGTTACCCCAAATCGGAAAGAGTCGAACCGCGCGAGAAGAGCGCATCATGCTCGACCAACCTGGCCCATCGGTCGCCGGATCATATGAACCCGGCAAGGCGTTTACCATGACGCCCAGGTCAGAAATCATATGAGACATTGCACGTGCACCATTTAGTGCGGGAAACATCGCCAATACCTCGCTCGATGATCGTCGAGCTTCGTCCATGGTATTGCTAATTTGGATATGGTGTACGCCGACCCGACAAATCTGTGACCGGTTCGAATAGAGTTCTTCTCGAGCCTGACGAATAGTCGTTATTTGGTGCAGGACTTTTTGGTTGGCACGCCCCATGGCACCTACTTCTCGAAGGCCCAAACTTCTATCTAGGCGATCGAGTCGTTTGTGCTGTTCTTCGGAAGGATCCTTGGAGTAGGTGATCGTAAAGATCGACTCCATCGGCAAACTCTGCATCGGCACAGTCATCAGCGGCAAGCACTGCTTTGGCGGCTTGACCATACTCACCGTGTGATAGACCCGGCCATCTTTCACTAAGAAACCATCTTCTGGATGATAGACTGGTGTATCTGAAACCTGATTAGCGAGAAGATCATCCGGATCGTATTTCGGAACCGCGACGGCATTAAAGCGACCTCGTTTGAACTTACCACCTTTCGTGCTCCGGCGGTTAAACAGAGGATACATAAGGTCAATCAGGCCTTGGCCATCTATGCGCGATGGATGTAGTCCGAGATCTGAGAATCGCGAAACTTTACCATCTACTTCACCACGAAACTTTCCAACGAAACGCTTATACTCTTCATATCGATCGCAATCCTCTTCAGGATCTCGAGCTCCATGAAACAGGACTCGAAGCGAATCCATCATCGCGTCAACTCCACTTTTATCTTTCCAAGGAGGATCGTATCGGAAGCCAACGATCAGTCGGAGTTTCTTACAACGACGCGAATACTGCTGCGACTTCGACATATTCTTAATCAGTCGCACCCAACGACGCGCCATCCATCCAGCAACTCCCGTAAGCGGGTAGTCGTAGAGACATCTATCTAGAATGTCCTGCACATCAAATGTGGTGATCCAACTAAACTGAACTGAAATTCTATGATCGAGTGAATCGACGAGTTCCTGCACACCGTGGCAAGTCTGGAATGCCGCCGCATCGGAAATGGAGGTAAGAAGAATTGGGCGAAGCTGCCAAATAGACCAGAGTGATGCGTCGCCATGGACAAAGAGAAAATTCTCGTGATCCCACTTAACGTAGGGCAGGAGCTTATTAAAGAGCTCCTCATCTTGATATAACCTCTGTCGAGTTAGCCTGTTTATACTCATTGCACTAAACCTTTACCCAATCGTACCGCGTTCCCCGATTTCTAAAAAACTTCTCCCGTAGAGTAAATGAAACCATCTCCCTCGTTTCACTCAATCTGTAAAACTCGTGCAGCAAAAGCCAAGCCCCCTTCGGTTGGCTTTCTACGATGACCCCGCAGGCAACCGCGGAATCATTCGTGTATCAATGATCTTAACCATTCGCTCTTTGTGGTCAAACATACCGTACACACCGGTTTGATTGCCAATTTCTGTAAGAATCTCTTCAACCGTGCCTTCCATGCGAATACGCACTCGCCTCGTAGCAACCGCCTTCGGGAAATGCCAGCGATACCCCATTGCCTGCGCAAGGGCTTCTACCGCTTCTTCTAGCGATGCATCGGGCATATCAAACTGCACCCGCGGAAGGTGAAATGGCGCGGTCTCCGCAACTTTGGGCTTAATAGGATTTGGTAGATGGCTCCACATGAACCGGCCATAGACCGGCTCTGGTGCACGCTGACGGAAGGCGACCTTGTACGTCTCCGTCGGAGCCACATTGTTATTGCCACAAGCGATGCCACCTGGCAGCAGTAGTAGTGCGAGAATGTAGATACCTTGCAACTTCATTGTTATCGACCTTCCTTGTATACCCAAGGAGTTGCTCCACCGTAGCCACCGCCACCAGCTCCGGCCCCAGTAGTTCCCAAATCAGGAGAGACAGACCCACGATTGTGGAGTTGACCTTCGATTTCAAAAGCATCTTCTAGCGCCCAACGATCATGGAACACTTTCAAGTAGTAGTAATGCGCCGGAACCAAGTTCCCATCAGTCGTCTGATGATCCGGAATCCACATCAAGCGGACCTCTGCGGGCTGCATGACTGGATACACAGGTTGCGGCATTTGCTTGCGCCGATAGCTGGCCAATGACTCAAGGGAGTGCCGGGCACGCTCAACACCACCGCCGCCACCACTGGCGCCAATGATTGCTGAATTGTCCAGTTGACCGAGTGCTTCGCCACCATTGGCCGCAAAGGGATTTAGCTGATCCGCTGCTGGTCCAGTCACTGAGCAACCAATTCCACCAATCAGGAAGGCTGCCGCACTAAGTTTTGTCATTGTTTTTACTAGTTCCATACCATCTACCTAGCTAGTCATATTGTCTATGGTGCAGGCGCTCCAATCGGCGGTACTGCCGGTGCGCTTGCTAATAGTAATTGTCGATCATTGATAAGCTCAATCTCCGCGGGCTTAGAAAAAATCGCCGCTACTTCTCGACCAGATCGAATCGAAACCACCGGAACAAGTGATTCATAGCGATTCAACAAAACCTGCCCGAGGCGATTTGATGCATCGGTGATTGCCGAAGCTGCTGCTGCATCAATGTCATCTTGGCCAAGTGCCAATCCATTTCCGCGGTCAACTACCACCTGAGTCCGGTCATCAAGCCGTTCACCAAGCGCAGCAACACCGCTCACCAAAGCAGTCGTCGCAATAAGACGACCAAGTTTATCGATAAGCTGTCCCTGCATTCCACGGATACCATCTTCCCCGACAATCCAGCCGTCCACTTCCACTACGGAACGTCGACCGCTCGGATGCCGAATAGAGAGTTGCGTTAAACGATACAGTGCTCGCCCGTCTGCTTCAGAACCTTGTGCCGCAGCAATTAGTCGAGCTTCACCCAGATCGAGTGCTGAACCATCAGGGCCGGCAACCGGACCAGAGAGTTCAAATACAACGGGATACGGAGTTCCATCAGTTGGTGCGTTCACACCAGTTAAGAGCCGAACTGGAACCGAGTCTCCCGGCGCAATTACGCTCACTCTGGGAGGTGGTTCTGGTGCAGGCGGCGCAACGGTCGGCTTGTCGGCAAAACCAATTGGCTCAAGTTCATCAGGCCCGTCGAGTTCAGGACGTGAAATCTCGGGCACTTGCTCGGCCCTCGCACGCATCGCGGCTGCAAGAGTATCTACCTCACGCGCCAACTGCTCGAACTTATCAACTAGGGTTTCGAAAATTCCGGTTACTCGCTCTTTGTGCTGCTTGAAATCCTGCGTCGTTCTATAGAGAATATCTTGTGTTTCCTGACGTTCCTTCTTTGCAGTCTCGATTTCGTTTTGAAAAGCAACAATTAAATCGCCATATTGTTCCTCAGCACCAGTTCCTGCCTGACTTGCAGTTATCGGTGGAGCAACTCGACCACGTCGAGGTCGGCTATCTCCTGCACCAGTCATCAACCAGAACAAGAGTGCAACGACAACAAAGCCGCCAGCCGCCCAAATTCGGCGGTCATTTTTTATGAGGAGTTTTAGATCTTCTAACTGCTGACTCATCGTATAATTCCGCTTGTGCTACCCTATCGCCGATGCGATCTGGTAATCACATAAATTTTCCCCTGGTGCCCATTCGCAATCTTCTGCTCTGCAGTCGCGGGACGTGCTGACAATTCCCAGCGCTGCGCTGCTACCGCACGAGTCCCGTCTAATCGGAACGTCGCTGGATTCAGCTTTTGACCTGTCTCAAGGAGGTTCTCAACATTCAGGACATATCCCCAATAGTTTGAACCCATGAAAATCTCATCGATTTTTACTTCTACTGTTCCGTCGTGAAGAACAGTCTCCCCGGTATAGCGATTCGAACGTCGATACCCATCAATCGGCGTGCGTTTACCAAACTCCGCCAACAGAATCATTTCCCGCATCAATCCAGGAACTGTGGAAGGGGGAGCAAATCCAGCTTGGAGCACCCGCTTATCTTTTAGTTGTTCAGGATCGTAAACGACATTCTCATCGCGAGTATCTTGCAACTTAACAAACTCATCGCGTGGGTTGTCGTCATCGGAAGGTAAGATTCTCAATGCAAATGAGCGATCATCTGAGAGGTGCACCAACAGTGCCTCCCCTTCATACGGAATCTCTGGCTGAGCAAAAACAACGAGAAAGTTATTCTGCCGCTCAAGTGCCAGGGCTGAATGCTTTCGCTTAAAGCCACCTTTAATGTCTTGTGGGAACGTAATCTGGGTTGGTTCACCCGGAGTTACGTATACTGGCACCTCTTTTCCCCCGTATTGGACGTCTCGTGCCATGGCATCCACACCCACTAGGGCGATAGCTACCAAAGCACCGATTGTATATCCAAATACGCTAAGTGCCTTCTTTCCCACCACTTTTTCCACAACACCTGCTAGTTTCATAGCCAACTTCACCGCTCCTTACTATCTTATCGGGCTTACTACCTATTTTGCTTCGCTGCGGAGAGAGCTCTTTTTCTCTCAACACGCTGTTGCATACGGTCTTCTTTCTTAACCGTGCGCTCATTTGCCCGGCGCAGTCTGATATCTACAACCACAATTCCATACTCATTGTGTACATTGCGTGGAATCGTAGTCATCTTTACGTAATAGACCATCTGATCAGGCGGCAGAGGCTTGTTTCCAATGAGCTTCTGTCGCAATCCTGGAATTCGCACGACAACCATGTCGAGCTCAGGAAATCGCTCCACCTTTATCAGGCGCGGATTGATAAAGAACATCTGCGATCGCTTCGTCTCTTCGATTGCTCGAAGCTCCGGTCCCATCATTGTCTCTTCAAATTCAGTCAATGCTGGTTCCCAGAGGAACTTTCGCGCGGTCTTAAACTGCCGACGAGCTGTTGCCGGCTGATAGGTCGAAATCAGATTGATAACGGAGGTCGCCGCGTTAATGAACTGGCTGTCCGGCAATTGCTTCACAGAGTAAAACCCTGGCTGCGGTGCATGCGGAACCTCGATAATGGTATCTGCAAAGAAATACATTACCAGCGCCGCAGCAATTGACAGCGCAGTCGCGGGCATTTGTAATAGTGATAGCGCGCGCCAAAGATACGCTTGCTCGCGATACCCCTCCCAAAGACGGATGGTATCGTTTCCTGCACGACCCCCAACTCGTTCCAGTTGCTTTACGTCTTTCTGTAGATTCAATGCTTGCTTTGCCATATGTCCCCGTGTCCCCGCTACGAAACTTTATCTTCTAGTTCTGGCGCCTCAGTATACTGCCGCTCAAAACTAGGAAACATTTTATTTAACCCCAATTGATAAAACTTACTCGACTTAGAAACTTCTCGTAATTGTGCTCCACTCCAGATTGGCTGCAGTGTCGAAGGTAAAGGAATACCAGGAGGCGGAAATCCACATGCGGTTGAAACGGCGTTTCGCACACCGCGTTCTTCATCTGGAAAACTTTTTCGTAGACCTGCAAGAGTGACTGTGGTGAGAACCCAGCCAAGCAGCATGAACGGCATCGCTCGCGCCGGACTGTCGGCAAATAGACTAATCAACAAGAATACTACGAGACCACAGGCCCATTCCATGGCATTCGCGCCCATGAACGTCCAGTTCTCGTCTAACCCTTGCAAAACCTCGCCATCATCATATTGCATTGTATGCGCCCCCCATCCTCCCGAGCGCTAAATGTCTGCGCTCGGGCGATAGCGTATAAAAAACCAACTAAATTATTCTAACTCCTCCTCTGCCTCACCGCCTTCATCAAGGTTGCGAAGTTTGCTTTTGATAGCTTCCTCGATAGCTACCGCAATTTGCTCGTCCTCACTTATCTCACCCTGCGAAGCAGCATCTACTGGTTCATCAGCAGGAGCCTCTTCGAGTGGTGGTTCGGCATCAGCCGAAGGAATTTCTGCAACTTCGGTCTGTGGTTCAATCTCATCTTCATAGACTGCTCCCTCAGGCGCCGAATCAATTTCTAGATCTTCCTGCCCGGCATTGCGTGCCGTATCTTCTTCATCCTGTTCCGCGATTGCAGTCGCTTCCTGGAGCGCCTGCTCTAAAAGTTCTTCTTCAGTTGGCTCTTCAGTCGGAATGGCTTCTTCTTCCATCGCGATTTCTTCCTCAACGGCCGCTGGTTCTTCTTCAACCACCGCCGGCTCTTCAACGGCTACTGGCGCTTCCTCAGTTTCAATCTGTGGCTCGACAGCTGGTCGAGTCGGCACTGCTGCGCGAGCGCTCGGAGCAAACATTCGAGCTCGCGCTTCCTGTTTGTCGAGGAGGCGTTTCTCTTCACCAACGTCATTTCGTGGCTCTGGCCCATCGACTACTGCAGGAAGCCGATCCTTTGCCCGCCGAACCATTCGAGGATTCGAAGCAACCTGAACGCCCTGTGAGGAAATTCGTATCTTCGGATCAACTAATCTATTTAGCTTTTCGCAGAGTGAAACCATGGTCAGACGCCATTCTTCTGCATCAAGCATCAAATCAGGTCGCGCGAAACTGCGCCCCGCCTCAAATTCTTCTAATGTTTCTACACACATAGCTCGTGCTCGAGCGTAATGTGCAACTGCACTATGAGAGCGTTCTTTGCTCGCATAGCGCGGCTGAGCTTCGGCAATCGAGCTCAACTGAGTTAGCAGCAGAGTGGCTGCACAACTAAGCATAAAGGACTTGAAACGTACCTGCATGACGTTAACCTATCGAAATTTCTAACTAATTTTCCCCGTTCCCGCGCCGACCCTTAAAATTCGGCAACTCGTATTCTTGTTATTCTCTGAAAGATGTAACGCGTGCCCCAAACTATAAAAAAAGCCAAAATTAGCAGTAATTTTATCAACTAGAATAGCTCTTCGGTTATTAGTATAATGTCGGGTCTGGGTATTTATGAGGTTTCGGGTGACTATTACCTACAAAACTGCATAACAATATTAGAATTGGAGCATAGATCTACCCTTACACAGCGGACTCTGTGAGAATGGGAAAGCGTGGTTTGTGCTTGGGGGAGATACAGGGATGGCTCAGTCTTAAGAATACCCTGGATTATTGGTACGACAGCGTAGGGATAATTCTTCGATCAGAATTATCAAACGCCAGAGTGTAAGGTTTATTTCGCGACGTGGGTTTCAATGTAACAAAACGTGTAAGCGACCTGCGCAAGCAGGCGGACCGGGGAAAGTCTGGTCGCTGGGGTGTTCTCCGGTCTACCCTCGTTAGTTTTATCTTCCTAGCGATATTTACATTCCTACTGCTTCCGAAAAGTAAACCGATCAGTTCAGCTTCACCCGACGAAGAACTCTCGGCTGCACAGCGACATCAAATCTGGCAAAAGGAACTCAATCGCCAATTCACAGAGCGCATGGAGTGGCTCGATCACTCGTTCCTCACGCTTATGCCTGGTGCCGCGGACATGTACTATTCCTTCGGGCAGTCAATCGTAAGTTCGATTCAGCAAAGTGCTCCGCAGAGAAAAGCAGAGGACGAATTATTCAATGTCGACTCCGTAGGAGTTTGGATAAACCGTTCGGCAGCAACTGTTATGCTACGAGTCGGATTTGTCCTTATTGCCTTTTGGCCATTCTGGGCTCTCTCGCTTTGCCTGGGTTTAGGGACCGTGCTCCTGAGTCGTCGAAAGCGGACGAAAATGTCTTCGAACATACTGACCGTTCTCGACCCTCAGAATGGTCCGTTCTATTCAGGGATTTGGGGCAAGTTTAGCCTCAACAATAGTTTCAGTGGAACCGATGTCTCTTGTCCAAGCTTGGCCTGTCCGGCACTTGAGAAACGTTCCGTCGCGTTGGCACACCCGCTTTGTGTAATGCTCAAGAAGCATGATGCACTGAGCGAAACGACTATTACTTTGGTGCAGACAATCCTGGCTCACAAACATTTTCCAAGTATCGTTGGAGAAGAAGTTCCAGTTCAGCCGGAAGAGCAAGATGCGAAGACGGTTCAGCCCGAGGAACGGCGCTCAGAGACTGGTTTTGTTACTGTGGAGGACGGACTCACACTCTTGAAGGGTGCGACCGAGGGACTTGCGGGCGTGCTCGAGGCACATCGTCGTATTGTGCACTACCGTCAGATGCTTGAAAAAAAGAAAATCAAGATATCGGCCCTCAATAAAAACTATCCAGCTCATGCAGCGAACGTCGAGAAGATTGCCGCAAGTGTTTCTCCTCTCGCCGGAGATTTGGTTCGCGTTATGACACCGAATCGCATGTGGGCCTTTGGGAAGCTACCACCAAAGTTAGTAGCAGCTGCATACCTTGCGATTGAAGCTGGGAAAGCATTAGTTTTTCAACAGCACGGAGCGAAATTCACACTCAGATCGAATTACCCCCATTTGCAGGCTCGAGCAGTCATTCAGTCGATTCCCGCGTACCATGAGGAATTTGATGGAGATGCGCGAGTCATTATCCGGCAAGCGATTATCTGCTCACGACGACACGGTGATTTTGGCCGAGCGTTCCTGCCGAATCGTATGCCGATCGAAAGTCGCGCATTGCGGGATTGGCTTGAAATACTGTATTCAGCGCCGGCTCAGCGCAAGACAACGCAAGAGCTCGTTGAGCTTGATTCCCATATCGAGGAACTTGGCGTAAACTGGCGGCTGGGATTTGCAGACATTGTAAAACGAGACATAAAGAAAAAACAAAATCAGGTAGACGTGAGCAAGGGCCTTCCATTTAAGTCG
>CBDUGV010000008.1:0-41848 GCA_965366815.1 uncultured Bdellovibrionales bacterium
CTTGGGACTTTTGTCGGAGCAGCATACTTTTGAAGTCGCTCGTATCAGTTTGCACTCCGAAAGAGAGAAAGCGACTGTTCTTGGCCCTTCCAAGGGTCGTGCGCAATACTTGCTCAACTAGCACCATGAAGGGATTGCTTTCATCGTAGATAACCCCTATCGATGAAAAGCGCTTTTCGAGAATGTCCCGGCCAATTGCACGGCTGATACTTTCGCTTTGCGTCGCAATGCAGAAGGTGTTCTCATCAAGTGCGGCGATACGTTCGTTGCAATCAAGCGGATTGATGACGAGTACTCCGTCTTGTACCGCTCGCCGACTAGTTGCAAATACTCCGCCATACGTCGGCATCAGCACGGCGACCACCTTATCTCTGGTGACCAATTTATTGTAAGCCGATACCGCTTTTGTCGTTTCATACCGATCGTCTTCAACCAAAAGTTCGACCGTTCTACCCTGAATGCCACCTGCCGCATTCACTTCACGAATTGCCATTCTCACCGCTTCGACTCCATCAATCCCGAGCACGGCGGATGGTCCACTGAGCGGGCCGCTCCAACCAACGCGAATAGCTTCCGCCTGGGTGAGAGACGACGTGGAAAAAAGTATCAGAAGAAAGTGGAATGGTATTTGAACCAGCTTGTACATCTCGCATGCTCCTTTACTAACCGAGGCGCTGTTTAAGGCGTTTACTTCAACCAGAGTAGTATTTAGGAGTTGACTAAATTAGTCAAAATGTCATAACTTTTTGACGAAATATGAAAATCCTTCACCAGCAGCTCAGTGATTTTGGGTTAAACGCCAACCAGATCGCGATCTATCTTGCCGCATTGGAAGCAGGAGACTGTTCAGTCGGTACGCTTGAGCAGCGCAGCGGTCTGCACCGACAACTCATCTACAATGCGGCTCACGCTTTGCAGGATCTCGGATTGATGAGCGTGGAGAAGAAAGGAGGGCGAAGACGCTTTGTCGCTGCCCCTGCGAGTGCATTTGAGCATCTTGCATTTCAGAGATACCAACAGGCAAAAGCACTGTCTGAGAATTTGGAACTCGCTCAAAAACAGGCCGGTTTCTCTGGTGAAACGCGAACGTTCTCTGGCCGTGATGAGATTCAAAGCTACTATCTTGGCTCTGTTGCCCGACAAGCGATCGGTTCGCGAGTCGATGTATTGGGCGTTGAGAGTGAGCGATTCTTTGCCCTGTTTCCCCCGGAAAGTGAAAAGTATCAATTGTTTGAAGGGGAGCGAATTAAGAGAAAGATCCGCTGGCGTCTCATCTTGTTTGGTGGGGCCGAGAATGAAGTTCGGCTCAACAAAGGAAGGAAATATCTCAGCTGTCGACTGCTCAAGGACAAGATTGTCGCGCCGATGGATGTCATGGTCTGGAAGGATCACGTCGGTTTTCTCATTTATGCCAAAGAGCCACTCGTAATCGACATTCCCGGGGCGGAACCCGCCAGTGGCTTCCGGACGTATCTCTCTTTGCTCTGGTCTCGTGGAATCGATTTAACACCTCGCCTGCTTTAGACAGATCCGAAAAAGATACCGCGCCAATAGGAGAGAATCCGCATCGATCTGCACAGCTGAACTGATACAAAGGAGCAAACCAAAGTCCTAGAAGTATGCCTGTCCAATGATTGACCGCTCGAGACTGCAAATCTATACTCATCCTGTCTGAACATTCCTTTTTTTGGAGAAACGCCTTGGTGCATATCCGGTTTTCGTTGCTACAGAGTCTACTTATAATCAGCCTTGTGCTCTCGACCGCCTGTACTTCGAACGAAACAACATCTGCGAAGGGTGGCAGCGACTCGAGCGCCGCTCCTCCACTGTGCGATCAAAATCAAGCGATGAATAAGATGCTCGCCTTGAGTAAAGTGCAGGCCCGTTTGGTGGCACGAGGAGGGGAAGCTGGTCGCGAACTTTCACAAACGCTTGCAGAGGAAAGTGTGCCAGTTGGCTTGCTCATCTCAGAGGAAAAGTTTGAAGAAGCCTGTAGGAAAGCCGCCGCAATTGAGGCCAAGTATAGGCTTAATCTCGCGCGGGAGCAGGAGAATATGGTGAGCGCTGAGCAATTGTTGGCAGATGGTGGAAAAGGCAGTGGCAGTTGCTCAATCGCTGACGCGGCAAAGATGCAGATGGAAGTTCACTCACAGCTTCAAGCCGAAGTCGACGCTGGACGAAAACCGCAGGAAATCTTTGAAGAGTTCGGCAAAGATACCCTCGGAATTGGCGAGTTCCTTTCGACGAATCCGTCAAAAGCATGTGAGCTTCTCACTCGTTTGAAGGGAAAATACGGGATTGAGTAGTTTTAATCGCCGTCTCCTGCGAGTCCTACGGGCAATCTACTTTGATGAAGCGGGTGAGGAGATTTCTACAGAGCACGTTTGAGATATGATCGTAGCCGCAGCAAAGCTCGAGAGCGAATCTGTGAGGCACGGGATTCGGTTACTCCGATAATCTCACCGATTTCCTTCAAGTTCAGCTCTTCGTAAAAATACAAAGTAATCACCAGGCGCTCTTTTTCGGGTAGTCTGTCGAGTGCTCGAGCAACTATCTCGATTCGTTCGTCTTCGAGCAGACTGTTGAGCGGATCTGGTTTTGCCGTGGGTAGTGATTCATCAGCTCGGAATCGCTCTTCGCCGTGGCCAAACCCAAGTTCTTCAAGGCTGAGCATTACGACGCCAGTAACTTCGCCAAGCATTTTTTGCAGTGTCGGAAGATCTACGCCGAGTTCTTTGGCAACTTCAGCGTCTTCTGCCGGACGACCGAGCTCCTGCTCTAAGCGTAGATAGGCGTTTTCAAGTTTATGAGCTTTGTGTCGTAAGGATCTTGGCACCCAGTCCTGGACGCGGAAGCTGTCGAGAATAGTTCCTCGAATTCGAAACTGAGCATAGGTTGAGAAATTGGTCTCGTGTCGAGGGTCGTATTTCTCAAGCGCATCGACTAATCCGATGATTCCGGAATTGAGCATCTCTTTCACGTCGACTTCTGCTGGAAGTCGCCCGGCAAGTCGATGTACAACTCGTTTTACGAGCGGCAGAAAGCTTCGTATAAGCTCCTCACGCTCATCGTCGTCGATGTTCTGAAAAGACTGTCTTACTGGCTTTTCCTTGGCTTCCACTCGCCCTAGCTCCATTGAGAATTTCGAAGGTTGAATGCCTTACTGCTACCCCTGTTTGCCCGTAGCAACATTCCTATTTTAGAAGGGCTTGCAAGGGTCAGCGATTCACCTGATTTCTGCTTAATTAGCGGTTTTCACGCTGCTCAATAGGCGCTAGAACGCCAGATCTTGGCCAAACTGCCCAAAACCGTAGAAATTAGAATAGCTTAAAATTGCCTATTTTTTCTTGTTCCAACACTTGATATGTCGTGAATTTAGGATAATAATCACTGCCAATTCACTCTTTCCGGGGGCCTTTCGCGAAAAGCGAAAAGAGAGAGGCTCTATTCTTGTCAGTCCGTTGTTAGTACTCAGAGTGAATCAGAGGTAGTAAAAGAGATGTTGTATCGTGTCCTTCCTTGTACTTACCCATCGCCTTATCGACAATTGGTTCGAATTGCCTGCTTTGCGATGGCACTCATGCTTCCTAATTCAAATCTATTCGCTGCCCCGATTAGCGCCCAGGCCCGTCCGGGTTTTGATCTGAGCGGCGTTGATCAGCGCAGCTACGACGGAATCGGATTTAATGCGTTCAGTCCCTATGCGTCTATCACAGACGGCACTATTTATTCCTTGGATACGATTGTCGGCGAAGGGCTAGGAACGAACTTGGATTTCTTTATGCTCACTGAGTTTGCTTGCTTTGATGGTCGCTTCGCACAGCGAAATCAGTTCGGGGGAATCGACAGCTCTGGCGCTTTTCAAAGCGTGATTGATACACAAACGCTTGATCCGCTTGCCAGCGGTTCGGTGAGTTTGGCTGCTGGTGAAGAATTTACTGTTGCATTGAATAGCCCAGAGGGACTTTTTAGCAGCATTGATTCGGAGAATGCAGATCGAGCAGCACATATACTTGCGCTACGAGTCGATACGGCCTCGACGATCAAGTTGCCACAAACCAGGGTAGTGCCGACTGATGAACTCGCATTCGACCTACTTCCGGGTGACTATATTCTGTTTATCGAAGACTTACTCGGATCTGGTAACAATACCTTTGGTGGCTTAGTGCCGCTTGCTGGAGATTTTGACTACAACGACATGGTGCTTGTCGTTCGTGCAAGTCAGATTCCTGAACCGGCAACTGGACTGTTGTTACTCTCCGCCATCGGCGCTTATGCCGCGCGGCGACGTCGAAGCTAACTCTTAATCTGTTTCAATAGGTCAATTCTTGATCGCGAGCAGTCCGATGTTTCTCGGCGATAGGATGTCGTCGAAATATTCGGCAAGTGTAGCCTCATATCCCTGCTCAGAAGCATATATCGCTCGGTCGCAGAGTAACAAAAGCTCGAGGCTGCGCGTTGCAGCGCCGCGGATGATATTTGCTGCAACCATTTGCATGACCCGATCTTGCCATACAGCGTTCTGAGCGAAGGCTTCTAAAGCCCTTGCCATATCCTTATCGGTTGCCTGGCCAATTCGCCCGAGTTGCTCCAGGGCATAGCTCGTAAAGTCCCCGCGGTATAGCTGCTTCGTCGAGTTGCCGAAGGAGACGAACTCTCGAATGCCCAATTCATGGTAGAGGAACAGATGAATGAGATAGCGATAATACTTGACCCGTTTCGAGAAGTCGTAGGTCTTGCGGGTATAGCGCGGGGCTCGGCTCGCGAGCGTCAGAGCCTTTGGTGTAAGTCTCACACCGCGCTGACTGCCGTATCTCGAAAGGTAATAGTCTTCATCGGACAACTTGTGATAGCAGCAAGAAAAATTTAGTAGCGCCGGGCAATTTTCACGAACTGCTGCTTGAATCTGCGCGTTTGCAAGTGTACCGCAGGTATGGAGTCCGAGCAGCAATCGCTTTCCTTCTCCCGGGAGTTCGCCAATTGCGGCGCAATCCATCTCCACATACTGTAACTCCGAACTGTGATCCGTTTTCCGTAGAGCGTGGCGCTTTCGACCCGTGTCTTGGAGCGAACTCTCTCTATCTATTGAAATGGTGGGCAATTGATAATGGTGCGCCAAGGACTGAGCCAGGTAGCCAATGCCTCCGCCAAAGTCAATCACACAATCAATTTGCTGTTTGCGGCAGATATCAGCGACAAGTTCGCTGACGACGCTAATTTCATGACGCTTTTTTTCACTGACTCGGAAGAAGGCCTTGTGTCCGAGTCTCTCGCTCGGTTGGATGTCCACTCTAGGTAGTTTGGCCAAGCGCGCATGTTGTTCGTAGTAGGACCTCAGCTCTCTGTTGCGAATGCTCGCAAGCTCTCTGCTATGCTCCAGGTCAAATAGCTGATCCGGCTCGAGTTGAGTAATCTCAGAGATCCATGCCTCGGGATAGAGTTCAAGGCAGCGCGGATATTGATCTATTACCTCATCCGACCAAAGAGGCTGGCAGGAAGTGAGAAAATCAGTAAGTTCCGAGAATCGAGTTTGTAACATCGCAGAAGCCGGATATCATAGCAGGCGTTGATTTGCTAGCTATCTACTGTGCGATATGCTATTTCTACGCCGCGAAAACTCATGGGAAATGCACTTACAATCGTCGACAACACAGTTGAGACTGCTGAAGCGGAATCGGTAGTGATCCGCTTTGCGGGTGACTCTGGTGACGGTATTCAAGTGACGGGCTCTCGGTTTACGAGCGAATCGGCTCTCGCTGGGAACGATATCGCAACCTTCCCGGATTTCCCGGCTGAAATTCGAGCGCCAGCTGGAACGATCGCCGGTGTGAGCGGATTCCAGATACATTTCGGTTCAGTCGACATCTACACTCCGGGAGACAAAGCAGATGTGCTTGTCGCCATGAACCCGGCGGCTCTGAAAGCAAACATCGATACGGTGCGCGCTGGCGGCACGTTAATTCTTAATGAAGACGCCTTTACCGCGAAGAATTTTACGAAAGTTGGCTATGAGCAGAATCCATGTGAGGACGAATCGCTTCGTGACCGTTTCGCGGTCCATGTGGTGCCGATCAATAAGCTTACAAAAGATGGGCTAGCAGAGTCTCCATTGAGTGCTCGAGAGGTAGAGCGCTGTAAGAATTTTTTCACTCTGGGATTAATGCTCTGGATGTATGGGCGAGAGTCGGAAAGTACCGTCTCTTGGCTCAACCAGAAGTTTGGGAAACGCCCAGAACTAGCTGAAGCAACGATAACCGCTCTCAACGCCGGGATGACCTACGGAGAGGCAACTGAGACCTTCGCCCGAAAGATTGTATCACCTGCCACTCTCGACCCTGGCACCTATCGCAGTTTGAACGGCACGACGGCGATGGCGTATGGCTTGGTGTCCGCTGCGCAAAAGAGCCAGATTCCGATATTATTCTCAGCCTATCCGATTACTCCGGCAAGTGAACTGTTGCACGAACTGGCTCGTCATCGAGGAAGGGGAGTTACTGCGCTGCAGGTCGAAGACGAAATTGCCGCGGTCTGCCAGGCAATCGGTGCCTCATATGCTGGGCATCTTGGAGTGACTAGTTCGAGTGGACCCGGCATTGCGCTGAAAATGGAGGCGATAAGTTTGGCTGTCGTGACGGAGCTTCCACTGGTTGTGGTCGATGTTCAGCGCGCTGGCCCCAGTACGGGGATGCCGACCAAGACCGAGCAGGCTGATTTATTTCAGGCGATTTTTGGTCGGCCGGGTGAGACCCCCTTGTGTGTGCTAGCCGCTTCTTCTCCCGAGACTGCGTTTACTATGGCCTATGAGGCTTGCCGGATTGCGCTGAAATACATGACACCAGTTATGTTGCTGTCTGATGGCTATATCGCGAACTGTGCTGAGCCCTGGCAAATTCCAGATCCAAGCAAGCTGGCGGAATTCTCAACCTGCAAGACAACGGAGCACAATAACCCGGGCGGGCAGTTTTTACCCTACCTACGGGACGAGAAAACGCTGTCGCGGCCTTGGGCTTTGCCGGGGACACCGGGACTGAGGCATAGAATCGGTGGTCTGGAAAAGCAAGACAAGACGGGGAATGTTAATTATACCCCGGACAATCATCAACTGATGACAGAGTTGCGAGCCGAGAAGATCGAGCGAATCGCTCAAGAGATTCCACCCTGCGAGATCGATGGTGAGGAGTCAGGCGATATTCTTGTCCTTGGTTGGGGAGGAACGAAAGGGACGCTTACGAAAGCAGTGCTCTGTGCGCGAGAGCAAGGACTTACCGTCTCTCGCTTACATCTCCATTATCTCAATCCCTTACCCGCTGATCTTGGAGAGGTGCTTTCGCGTTTTAAGCGAGTGCTTGTGCCAGAGATAAATTCAGGGCAGCTGCGGCTGCTTTTGCGCGCAAAGTTTCTGGTAGATGCAGTAGGTCTCAATCTGGTTCGTGGCCTCCCTCTGCGGGTCGAGGAAGTATTGGAAGCGATTCACGAACTTCGTGACGGGAGTATGAAGTAGTGACTCAAGCGCTCACAAAAAAGGATTTCGAATCGGATCAAGAGGTGCGTTGGTGTCCGGGCTGCGGCGATTACTCGGTGCTCGCGGCAGTGCAGCGGTTTCTGCCTTCGCTCGGCTTAGCGCCAGATCAATACGTATTTGTTTCGGGAATTGGCTGCTCCAGCCGCTTCCCCTACTACATGGACACCTATGGATTCCATACTATTCATGGCCGGGCACCAGCAGTCGCGACTGGGGTAAAGTGTGCGAATCCCGATCTGTCGGTTTGGATGATTACCGGAGATGGGGACGCACTTAGTATTGGTGGCAACCACATGCTCCATCTGTTGCGTCGGAATGTCGATTTGCAGGTCTTGCTTTTCAATAATCAGATATATGGATTAACCAAAGGGCAGTACTCTCCAACCTCTGAAGTTGGAAAGGTCACGAAGTCCACCCCAAGTGGATCGCTCGATTATCCGGTAAACCCTCTCTCGTTTGTATTGGGTGCACAAGCAAGCTTTGTTGCGCGAACACTCGATGTTGATGCTAAACACATGACCGAGATGCTTCGTCAGGCGAATGATCATCGAGGAACATCATTCGTTGAGATCTACCAAAATTGTAATATCTTTAATGATAAGACCTTCGCCTCGTTTTCTGAACGAGCAGCTCGTGATGAGCAACAAGTGCAACTTGTGAATGGTGAGCTCGTTGTATTCGGCAAGGAAAAGAATCGTGGGATCCGTCTCAGCAACCTTACACCAGAAATTGTAGAGTTTGAGTCAGGGAACTTCGAGGAGGCAGAAGCTAAAGGCGTCATTCGCTATGATACGAGCAGCCAGGTTCTTGCTGGAATCTTTGCTCGCTTACCGTATCCCCAATTTCCCAAGCCAATGGGAGTGTTCTATCAAGAAGCTCGACCAACATTCGACGGAGTGCTTACGGAAAAAGTAGCTGAAGCGAAGTCGAGTACTCAGGGGAAATCAGCTGATGAGGTTTTGTCTGAACTGTACGCTTCAGGTGATACCTGGGAAGTTCGTTAGTCCCCGGCCGCCATATCCTAGTTCCGCTAATTCTGATATTGCTTGAGGAGTATGCGCTGCAAAGAGTCAGGAATATCGTTTGAGATAACGGATGCCGATCGCGCATTCTATCAGCGAATGGGCGTCCCTGAGCCGCGACTCTGTCCAGAAGAGCGCCGCCGCCGTCGACTCGTATTTCGAAACGAACGGAATCTGTATCGCCGCGCCTGTGATGCGACGGGCAAGATGATTGTGACCATTCATGACGAAGATGCTCCTTTCCCGGTGTATTCACAGGACGCCTGGTGGTCGGATTCCTGGGACGCACTGAGCTTCGGACAGCAAATCAATTTTTCTCGTCCATTCTTTGAGCAATTTGCGAAACTCTTTCATGCCGTCCCGCAAGCAGCGCTCAAGGCACCACGAAGTGAAAACAGCGAGTACACGAACCAATGCGAAAACAACAGAGATTGCTATCTGGTTTTTTGCAGCAATGCGTCTCGCAACTGCTATCACGGTATGTGGTATCAGGGCTGCACGGATTGTATTGACTGCCTCTATCTTGAATCATCTGAGCTGTGTTACGAAATTCTGAATGGCGAAAATTGTTACCATAGTTTCTTCTGTGAGAATGTCCAGAACTGTAGCGATTGCTATTTTTGCTTTGACTGTATCGGTTGCAAGAGCTGCATTGGCTGTAGCAACCTGCGCAACAAGACATACTGTATTGAGAATGTGCAGTACTCCAAAAAGGAGTTTGAAGCGAGGGTGCAAGCGCTCGGGTTGGGGCGGCGAAGTGCGCTGACGCAACTTGCACAGAGATATCAAGAACGATTCTCAAAAACTCCTCGGAAATATTTTGTTGGCAAGAACTGCGAGGAGTTTAGTGGGAACTATCTCAACAATGTGAAGCAGGCGTATTACTGTTACAACTGCCGCCACTGTGAGCGAATTCAATATTGTCACGACGCTTGGGAAGCTCGAAATTGCTACGATCTAACTGAAACACTCGCGACTGATTTTTGCATTGAGCTTGAAGGGAGTGAGCGATGTAACGATATTGGGTTCAGCAAGAAGATGAGCTTGAGTGCAGACGCCTGGTATTCGACTCATTGCTATAGCTCGAAGGACCTTTTTGGCTGTGTCGGAATCAAAAACAAGCAGTTTTGCATTCTCAACAAACAATACTCGCGAGAGCAGTATACCGCGTTGCGTGCCGAGTTGGTGGCTCATATGAAGCAAACCGGCGAATGGGGGAATTACTTTCCGACTTGGCTTGCTCCATTTCCGTATAACAAGACAGTAGCGCAAGAGTATTATCCGCTGACGAAAGAGCAAGCTTTGGCTCAGGGATTTCGCTGGAAAGATGAGGATGCACCAAGGGACAAGAGTGGCTCCGATCAGCAGTTTTTAGAAGTGGCACCAGCCGAGCTTGGGCCAGAAGTGTTGTCGCACACCTTTCACTGCGAGCAAACGGCTCGGCCGTTTCGCATCACCTCTGCAGAGCTGAAATTTCATCAGCGGCAAGGAATAGCACTCCCTAGTTGTTGTCCCGATGAGCGCCATCTCCAGCGAATGAATCGGCGAGCACCTCGAAGGTTGCATGAACGCAGCTGCAGTACTTGTCACGCGCCGCTCTTGACGAGCTTTGATCGATTGCGCTCAGAACAGATTCTCTGTGAAAACTGCTTTGATGAGGCGGACCTACATCAGCACGCTAACTCCGATACTTAATACGTCGAAGATGAAATGGTAAAAGATCAGCGGCAGCACATGCTCGTCGTTGGCGATGTACGCGAGGACAAATCCCAAACCCAATCCGACCAGCGCAATTGAAGCGATTGGTCCCCAGGTGGCGTAGTGAGCGAGTCCGAAGAGAAGCGCGCTGACGATTCCAGCTAAGACATCTCTTCGCCGCTGGGAAGCAATGAAGCTCCATCTGCGAATCACGCTGACGAGAAGACTGCGAAAGATAATCTCTTCGGTAATCGAAACCCAACCCGCAATTCCGACGATCATACAACCCATGATGAATAAGCTTGGGCGGGCGCTTTGCGTTTGGGCACCCGGTTGTATGCTTTCGGTTAGAACGTCGTGGCGCTCCGCCAAGAGCTCTGGAGAAAAGAGTAGGAGGGCAACGGCCGGGATACAGCCAAGCGCTACGGCGGTATGCGTTAGGCTTAGTTGATCGAGCCAGCCCGATTCCTTACTAAACGGAATCTTGCAACGCCAACGCATGAGAATCGCTAAGACGGTGCAGACACCGAAGGCGATTGTTGGCAGATTGGATGTCCTCTGAGGATTGAGTGTATCGAGGAAGGTATAGAGGACTGGTGTCGATGCGATGACCAGCGCGATGAGCACAGGAACGGTTCCGAGCGCTGGTTGGCGGGGGGTAGCGCTAGCTTGCCGTAGAGCTTTGGCGAGCGCCTGCCAGCGCGATACTCCAAGGAATTTGTTCAGTAAATTCAAGTGGTTTTCCCGATGCCGAGTAGTTGCTACAGTCCCCCCTGCCTAAGGTGTAGGTTGCCAGCTACAGAGAATATTTCCTAGCGGGAAATCTCAACATTGCTCGGGGTTTAGAGTGATTTACAGGAAATTTACGGCAATAGGTAACAATTTAGGATAGTTAGAGTCATAACAGAAGGGCGGGGGTACGACTACCGTCCTCACTACAAGAGGGAAGCAAAATGTCAGTTCGCGGTTTGCATGTCTACGGTATGGGAAATGCCATAATGGATCTGCAGGTAGAAATCTCTGATGAGAAATTTGCCAGTTTGGAATTGGAAAAAGGATCTATGAACCTAGTGGACATGGAGCAACAAGCTCGGCTGTTCGAAGGATTTCAAGGTGAACCCGTCAATACAGCTAGCGGCGGGTCTGCGGCGAATACGATCATTGCGCTTTCGCAGCTTGGTGGCAAAACGGCGTATGGCTGCATAGTAGGTGACGACAAGTTCGGCAAGGCGTACTTGAGTGAGATGGCTGAGATTGGTGTGAAAACACATAATGAACCAATAGCCGGTTCCACTACGGGCACATCAGTGATTTTGGTGACTCCCGATGCCGAACGCACAATGAACACACACCTTGGTGTGAGTTCGGAGTTAGGTGTCGAGCATATTAACGAGGAACTGCTTGCCAATAGTGAGTGGCTGTATGTGGAAGGGTATCTTTTCTCATCACCCACAGCGGTTGAGGCGGTTCGAAAGGCGGTTGCCGTTGCAAAAGAGAACGATGTGAAAGTAGCAGTCACGTTTTCTGATGCCTTTATCGTGAGTGTGTTCGGTGATGCATTAAGGGAAACGGTCGAACAGAGTGATTTGGTATTTGCCAATTTGGTCGAAGCGACCGCTTTTACTGGAACCGATACTGCAGAAGCAGCGTTTGCTGCATTAGCAGAGCAGGTGCCAATGGTCGCATTGACGATGAGCGAAGACGGGGCTGTGGTAGGAACCAAAGATAAGTTTGCTACTGTCACTGCTCCTACGATTCAGGAGAAAGATGCGACCGGTGCTGGTGACATGTTTGCCGGTGGATTTTTATATGGTCTTACACACGGACTCTCGGTTGAGAAGTCAGGTTCACTAGCCTGCTTTCTAGCGAGCAAAGTAGTTTCGCAGTTGGGTCCAAGACTATCGGGTAATGTTCGACAGTTGGTCGAGCAAGAAGGACTAGTGTCCTGATACGTGCCGAATGTCGGATAGAAAGCGTTTCATTGTTGCTTTCTATTCGACGGCTTTCTCACAGGAAGCGAAGCGCAGTGTTTGGTATACTTAGTCCATTGAGGGTTATTAACCATACGTATGCGGGTTTTGTACGATGCAAAAAGGAAAAAGGTATCTCAGGTGCGATAAGTGGGCGGTCAGCCGCTTGAGGAATTGCACCGTGCTGTTTGTGGTGGCAATGGTGGCATTTATTTTTGTCAGCGTTGGTGCGCCGAACAGCAAATTGGTGACGGCTCAAGAGTCAAACTTGGCTGAAGAAACGAAACCGGTTCGTAAAGTCGTACGCCAAAGGCTTGCTGCGAGTTCTGCAGCGGAGAAGACAGCGGCTAAGAAAAAAGGCAAAGGCCTAAGTAGCGCTGGTCACGAAGCCCGTATTGATAACATCCTTCGAAGCATGTCCTCTCCTGATCAGGAGACTCGTCTCAAGGCAGGCCTTGAACTTCTCAACAATGCAAAGCTTGAAGATGTTCCTACGCTCGTTAAAGTTCTCAAACGAGGTAATAACAAAGAGAAGCAGCGATTCATCGTTGAAACCTTGGGCGACTTGGAGGATAGACGTTCTGGTGAAGCGCTCCGGTTTGAGGTTCGCCACGGAGATATGGAATCGAAGCGTGCGGCTGTTACTGCCTTGGGAAAGCTTCGGTTTAACTGGCCGGTACCTGTTCTCGTTCGAACGCTGCGAAAAGCGGAGGATGAAGAACTCCGAAAGCGCGCCGCTTCAGCACTGGGGCAAATTGGAACGACCCAAGCCGAGTATGCGCTTCGTACCAGCCTCGCAACACTCGAGGACGCGGTCGGTGCAAAGAATGCTGCGTTCTGGGCTCTCGAAAAACTTCGTGGCGAAATCGACGATCAAATTATCGATGTGAATATGCCGAAAGGTAGACGCCTGCAATTGTACTACAAGGGCACGCGATATTTCCTCTATCATCCCGCGCACCGCCGTGGATCTGCTATCCATAAAGTAGGACTACGCCCATGGCTGCTCGTCTGTGTTCACGACAATGATCTGCGAGCAGAGGAACTGTTCAATATCTGTTGGAGAGCTGGAAAGAAGCGTCAGATGGCGGTACTTGTGCCTTTCTTCGACAATATGCAGTTTCCAGAATATGGAAATTTCAACATGTATGGAGTACGCTCTGACAAGCGTCTGATTGAGCTCATTGAGCACGTCGGTAAACATGCGTCACTGACCGTGCGCGAGTTCTATATGTTCGGCTATGGCTCTGGTGGGGATTTCGTACAACGCTTTACCCAAGCCTATCCGAAACGAATCGCACGAGCGGCGTTTGAAGCGGACGAATTTACCATGCCAGACGAGGAAGCAATCTTCCCGCGCGGTCTCAATCGAAACCCCTTGGCTGCTGACATCTCGATCAACATGTATGACTTTGTAAAATCGGATACGGTCGTTATTCTCCGAAAGAATTCTCCAGTCGTTAGGCAAGGTAAGGAGTTCTTCGAAGCGGTCAATCACTATGCCGACGTCAACGGCGTTCGTGCCAGACTCGCGGTTCGCACGGTCGATGTGAAATTCGAGATATGGAACGAAGCAGAGAAGTATTTATTCTCCTTCGACTAGTTGATTGATGGATAAGTGACAGAGACGTATCTCATTTGAAATACGTCTTGCTCACTTCTTATCCTCGTTTGTACTGTGCGAGCCAGACAAGCATTATTTTCCCCCAATGGTTGTACCCATTGTGCTTGACCTTCCTGGTCTTTCCTAGAATTGTATCGAGTACCGGCGAGTACACTTGACCGCCACTCACCCACATGAGTTCTGATTGGAGACGGCGCACGTTCTCGACACTCTCATATTCCTTGAACATGCGAATTGCCTTCTGATCGTTATTCGCACAACTCAACGCATACCGTTTCTGGTAGTAGCGAAGGGTCGGCACCGCAGTTATCGTACCCTCTGCTTGGTCGGCTCCCGCAGGAACTCCACTCTCAGCCTCTTGCTTGTACTGACGTTCATACTCTTCGTATTCGTCGTACTCGTCATCGTAGTCGTCTGACATGCTCATTATGCTTTCTGCCTATATCAATTTATGACTCTTATAATGATGCAGAAAACTGCTAGACTGTTGTAACGTAGTGTTCATCCGAGCTGTTTGTCTTAGTACTTTGCTAGATTAAGCCGTGAAGTTCTCTATTACTTGATTAATTTTCAGCTTGAATTGTGATTGACCTATGTTCGACCTCCTGGACGAGAAAGCGCAGCGCTTCATGGTCGGTGCGATATTCTTTTCCGTATTCGTCTTGTTGCTGCTCTTCTTTAAGTCCTATAGCCCCGATAATCCTGTGGATCCAACGTTCGGCGGTGCCGCCACACCAACTCCCGCCCCTGAGATAGATATTTGCGATACCGCAGTTTTGGGAAATTGTGAGGTCGAGATAAAGGAGCAGAAAGACGATTGTTCCAACGAAGAGGCTCTACGCAATTCCTACAGCGGACGTCTTTCCGATCCGATGAACGAACCGAGTTGTAAGCAAGCACAGTTGCAGCTCAGCGAGCGTTGTCCGAAGGGGTGCTTGGTCGACTACGCTTCAGTAGTTGTGGTCCCCGGAAAAGTGCGTTTTGACGTGTTCCCAGCAGTGAAGGGCGCAAGTTGTCGGGTTCGCGCCCGCCGCAGTGTAAACATGCAGGGCCGTTGCGTAGTAGATAACAGCGTATCAGAGACTGAAGAACAAGCGGTCGAACAATAGGAGTTTGGTGCTTTTTTGCACCAGCGATTAAGTATTTCTGCGGCCGCACGTCTAATGGTCATGAGTGCTAAAAGGGCACGAAAATCCGATTGAGTTCGGCGACCATTGAGTTAAGTGATTGAGACACAGCTTCCAAAGATTGGGTAAGTCTCTGTTACTTCACAGTAAGGAGAGTTGGTAGTGACAGAGGAACATACAAAGCCCAGTGTCGGTCCTACGAAGAATTCGGTTTGGATCATTTCTCTCGTTTTCTTGTTGATTGGCCTATTGAGTGGCTATTTGATTGCCCAGTCAGTTCGCGATCAATCTGGGGTCGAGGAGACTACTCAGATCGCAGCGCTACTTCCGCAGGCTTTGCGAGCCGACAAGCCGGATTTTCAACCACCTCAGGAACAGTTCCTTCGGTTAAGTAAGAACGAGCAAGGTGCATTGCAGAGTCTCGATGTGGGAGTTGCGGTCTACCGACCGAAATCTGGCAAAGACATAGAAGTCAGTTTAGTTGGAGCGATTCATGTAGCCGATAGGGAGTACTTTGATGCCCTGAACACTGAGCTCGCCACATATGACTCAGTGTTGTACGAGTTGGTCGCTCCAAAGAATGCTCGGCCTGATCCGAGTAAAAAGAAAGGAGATAGTTTTCTCTCCTCGTTTCAGACGACGCTTTCGGACCTACTCGAGGTTGAACACCAGCTTGAGGGGGTCGACTACACTGGGCAACATTTTGTGCATGCGGATCTTTCGTTCCCCGATCTTGTCGCAGAAGGAAAACGGCGAGGAGAAACTCCATTTACACTTTTTGCCGGAATTACTCTTGATGCGCTTCGACTTGTGCAAAAAGCAGAATTTCAGGCTCAGCAGATGCAGGGGGACCCCGAGAACAAGTTGGAGACTCTTGAAGATCTTACGGCGCTTCTTTCCGATCCGTCTCGACTGCGACGACAGTTTGCCGAAGTATTGGTGAAGTCGGATGAAGATGGTGGGATGGCTGGATTCACGACTATCTCTCCTTACCTGATTGATGCACGGAACCAGGCGGCCATGGAGGTCCTCCAGCAAGAACTTGCCGATGGTAAAACGCGAATTGCAATCTTTTATGGAGCAGCGCATTTGCCTGATTTTGAACAGCGGCTCATTCGCGATTTTCAAATGGCGCGGACCGAAACTCGTTGGCTTCCGGCTTGGGATCTCGCTCGTCAGATTCCCAAGAAGGATCCACTTCAGATGATAATTAATATGTTTCGCTCGTTTCAGCAGAACAGCTAACGTCGTTAGCCTTCCTTTATCCAGTGATCCATTACTTCAAGGTAGATCCGCTCATGGCTTGCCGCAGCGACCTTAGGAGAAAAGTGTTGCTGAAACGACTCGAGACAGGCTGCGGCTTTCTTGCGAAGACCACGCTTGCGAATCAATCGGCCTAAGGCAGTGCTTACCGTACGCACCTCCTTCTCAACTAATTCGAACGGGTAGTCCGGCAACTTCTCAAACACTTCGGAAATTCCTCCGACGTTTGTGCTGACCACTGGAGTTCCGTAGGCAATCGCTTCGAGTAGCACAGTTGGAATACCTTCGCTGTCAGAACTGATCAATAACAGATCGGCCTTCGCGATATATTTGTCCGCGGCATCTTGAAAACCTAGAAAATGAACTTTCGAATCGAGATCGTAATCTGCCACTTGAGATTCCAGTCGTTCGCGCTCTGGCCCATCGCCGATAATATAGAGATGGGCTTTTTTCGCTCGTTTACTTTTACTTTGGATGAGCATTTCGGCAAAAGCACTAATCGCGCGATCGATGCGTTTGACTGGCACGAGTCGACCGACAATCGCGATCGCTGGTTTCTGTTCAAAGAGCTTTTCTTTCTTTTCGAGAGATGGCGACTCGGTGTCCGCTGCGAACACATTTGGCACAACTTCGACCTGAGTGCTCGGAGGAAATGCCAACTGTTCGGCGAGTTTCTCTGAGACGACAATTGCTCGCTTGGCGTGGCGGTTAACCAGTCTCATTTGTAGGGCTTGGTAGATGCGCATTCGAAGACCTGCAAAGCCGGTGTCATTTTCGGTAAAGCCGTGAAAGGTAGCGATCCAGGGAATTCCACGAACTTTGGTGAGTCGCCAGGCGAGGAATGTCTGCTTGTACCCATGTGCGACTACGATGTCAGGATCTAAACAGTCGAAGGTTGTTTTCGCCTGTCGGAGCAAACGGAGTATACCCTGACTCTCTTCAATAATGTGACACTGGAATCCCGCATCCTCGAATCGCTCCAGCGTTTCGAGGTTATTAAAAAACAGCAGTTGGACGTTCCAGCCGAGCTCCCGCAGTGCCTTCAGCTGATGCCACATCTGTGCCTCAGCGCCACCCCAGAGGTCGCCAGAGAGAATGTGTAATACCGTCCCTTTAGATTGTGCCATTGCTGTTAAAGAGTTACCTAAATACCGTCACTTCAGCAATGTCATAGGTAGTAGGCAGACGACAGTCTCTAGGGAGGAGGCCGTCTGACTCCTATGAGGCGTTGAGTGCAGTCTTGACCGATAGCCCTACAACGTTTAGCTTAGCCGGACTGTTGACCGCACAATAAAAGCCTGAATCTCCTCATGTCTCCGGACGAGTCCGCCTCCCGAAAAAGCTCATCGGGCTCCCGTAAATCGGGAAAAATGAAAGTCTATCTCGGCCTGCTAGTGTCGTTCGGCTGCTTTTGGTGGGTCTTCCAGTCTGTAGAGACCGACCAGATTTACGAGAAAGTGCGAAATGTACACAAAGGGTATCTGTTAGCTGCCTTTTTGGTCACGTTTTGCAGCTATGTGTTGCGCTCGTTTCGCTGGCCGTTTTTCTTCGAGAAGAATCCTCCTAATTTTAGAAGCTCATTCGATTGCTTGATAATCGGATTTTTCATGAACAATATTTTGCCGGCTCGAATTGGTGAATTAGTGCGAGCTCATCTTGGTGGGAAGGCCACCAATCAAAGTCGGAGCACCGTGCTTGCAACTATCGCCGGTGAGCGCCTCGCAGATGGCTTGATGATAAGCATGCTGTTTGCGGTACTTTTTTCGATTGGTACTGCCGGCGAGCATAGCGGCAACGTGAAAGAAATTTATCTCGTGGCGTATTTCTTTCTCTTTGCAACGCTGGGTACTCTTGGAGTGTTGATCTGTCGTAGAAAAGTATTTGCCCTGCTTGAGTATTTGCAAACTGTCATGCCAGGAAACCTTTCGAATTACACTCTGCAGCGGGTGCGGTTCTTTATTGAAGGACTTACGCCGCTGCTGCGACCGGGCCGCGTTGCCGTATTGGGAATTCTCTCATTGTCTGTTTGGCTGATTGAACTCTCAGCTTACTTCTTTGTGAGTAAGGCGTTCCACTATCCGATGTCGATTGGCGGCTTGAGCCTCTTCCTTGCTGCGGTGAATTTTAGTTCACTGGTTCCAGCGGCTCCAGGTGGAGCAGGAGTTATTGAAGTTTTTGGCACCCTTGCGCTGGAGCGAATCGGTGTAGATCGCGAAACAGCGCTGTCGATGGTAGCATCGCAACATCTAATTCAAATCATCGTAGTCGGCTTGCCTGGGTCTATATTGTTCTTTTCGCGCTTAGGGGGAAAGATTCCAGAGCCGGAAGAAGACGAAGATTCTGAGGAATTTTCCGTCGAAGAGGAGCCGTATCGAGATGTGAGTGAGCCACGGCCCCTCCGTGAAAAGATCGGGACAGAGGAAACTCCCTTTGATGAGTCGACCTCGCCGACGGATTTGATTGATTTGTCGATAGTGGTCCCAGCCTTTAACGAGGAGAACCGGCTTCCAAAGACCCTGCTTGAGATCCATGAGTATTTTAAGTCGTCCGACGTGGATTTCGAGGTCCTGGTGGTCGATGATGGGAGTTCGGACGGAACGGGAAAAGTGGTGCAGCAGTTTGAGTCGCTTGCCGAGAACTTTCGCCTACTCACCTATGCCGCCAATCGAGGAAAAGGCTATGCGGTACGGTTTGGCGTTCTGAACGCACGAGGCCGTCGAATTTTGTTTGCCGATGCTGATGGGGCCACACCGATCGCTGAGATTGAACGTTTGCAAGCGGTGCTCGATAATGGAGCTCAAGTAGCGATTGGCTCAAGAGCAATGTTCTCTCGAGATACGCTGGTGCAGACGATTTGGTATCGTAAGTTCATTGGTAGGACGTTTAACGGCATTGTGAATATGCTTTTGCTGCCAGGTATTGCCGACACGCAATGCGGATTTAAGCTGTTTACGCGAACAGTTGCTCGCCATATTTTCTCACGCCAGCGAGCTGAACGTTTTTCCTTTGATGTCGAAATTTTGTTTCTGGCTCGGAATTCTGGCTGTCGAATTGTCGAAGTCCCGATCAACTGGACGAATATTCCGGGATCGAAAGTGAATCTCATGCAGGATTCCGTTTCAATGTTTGTCGACTTACTTCGATTCCGATTGAGAGATATGTTTGGAGGCTATGGTGATATGCAGCTGCCAGATCGTTCTCTGTCTGAAAAAAATTCTAACTAAGGCACGCGAGTGATGGATGCTCCGGCCACTTCCCCTACGCAGTCAATTTCACTGCGTACCTATGTGGGTTACGGACTGCTCTACCTTCCCCTCGCACTGGTCGCGATAACCTTTTATGTCTACATTCCTAAATACTATTCTGATGTAGTCGGGGTGCCGCTGAGCGCCATTACTCTTATCATCCTCGTTTCAAGGGTGTGGGATGCGGTGATCGACCCGGCAATTGGTTTTGCATCGGATCGAACCCAATCGCGCTGGGGTCGAAGACGGCCTTGGATTGTTCTGGCAAGCATCCCACTTGCCGTGTGTTTTGTTTGCACCTTACTCCCGAGTATTCGACCGGATACCATTTCTGCAACAGCCTGGCTCGCTGGGAGTACTGTCTTGTTCTTCCTGTTTTGGACGATGGTCTCCGTTCCCTATGAAGCGCTCGGCGCTGAAATTAGCTTCGAATATAATGAAAAGACAAAACTTCTTGGACTACGCGATGGCCTTGGTGTCTTGGGAACGCTTTGCGCAGGTGCTATCCCCTTGATCCTTGCGGCTGAATCCTTGAACCTCGATGAACAGAGTCGCTTCACGGCACTCGCCTTTGGCTATTCAGCCATACTTATTATTGCTGCGGTGATTTGCGGCTTGACTGTCGTGGAGCGTCAATGGAGTAGCGCACAGAAGCCGTCGAGCGGATTCCTCAACGCGACAGGGGAGGCTTTACGGAACAAACCGTTTCGAATCTTGTTGCTAGCCTACACGGTGGCAGCATTTGGTGCTGGCCTGCCGGCTACATTAATTCCCTACTACGTTGAGTATGTACTGGGTGCAAAGGACTTCTCATTGTACCTCACCATCTATTTTTTTGTTGGCTTCCTTTGCTTACCTCTGTGGGTCTATCTTTCGAGCAAACTTGGGAAGAAGGAAACTTGGGTGCTCGCCATGTTGGTAAACACTGGTGCCTTTGCTGGTGTGTTCTTTCTCGGAAAAGGTGATCTGACAGCCTATGCGATTCTTGTTGCAATATCTGCCCTGGGCTATGGGGCAACGCTGGCAATTCCCTCTTCGATGCAGGCCGACGTGATTGATTACGATGAAATGCAGCACGGTAGCCGCCGAGAGGGGCAGTTTATCGGATTCTGGTCGGTTTCCAAAAAACTCGCAGCGGCTCTTGGGGCCGGCGGTGCTTTGGCGGTGCTGGATCTCAGTGGCTATACCCCGAATATCGAACAGTCGGCTAATACTGTGTTTACGCTGAGGTTTCTCTACGCTGGAGCACCTTGTATCTGCAATTTCGCTGCCATTTTAATAGCTTGGCACTATCCGATTAACCAGAAAATGCATGAAGGAATCCGTAAGGAGATCGATGCCCGGGCGTCGAAAAGTTGATGCTATCTGCAATATGTTTAAACATGCGAGTCTATGGTCTCCTCCCTTCGCGATAAAGTTGTGTGGCTGACTGGTGCGAGCAGTGGCATCGGTGAGGCTGTCGCTAGAGAACTGGCTACGAGCGCCTGTAAGCTTGTGCTCAGTGCTCGACGTGAGCAGGAGCTTCAATCGCTCTGCGACGCCCTAGAGCCGATTGCGAAGGCTCAGGGGGGTGACGTTTTGGCCCTGCCGGTAGATATCACCGATAAACAGCAAATTTCCCAAACCGTCGATCGAATCACAAATGACTTCGGTCCAGTTGATGTCCTTATTGCCAATGCCGGCACGCATATCCCTACCGAGGTAGAGGCTTTCGATAGTGAGGAGTATGACAAGCTCATGCGAGTCAATTTCTCGGGATCGATCTATTGCATAGAATCTGTTTTGCCGTCGATGATTGAGCGTAAATCCGGACATGTTGTCGGAGTTTCGAGCCTTGCTGCCTATCGTGGCCTGCCGAAAGCCGCGGCCTATGGGGCAAGCAAAGCCGCTCTCAGTCATTTTCTCGAAAGTCTGCGCTTTGATTTGATTGCTCATAAAGTACAGGTGACGATTGTCAATCCAGGATTTGTAAAAACGCCGCTTACCGATAAGAATGACTTTGAAATGCCGTTTTTGATTGATGCAAGTGATGCCGCAAAGATCATCCGTCGAGGCATTGAGAAGAAGAAATTAGAAATTCATTTTCCATGGAAGTTTTCGTGGTTGATGAAACTGTTTCGGATACTTCCGTATCCGCTCTATCATACGATTATTGCAAATAAGGTGGTACCAAAGTGAGAATAGCAGTCGTGGGTGGCGGTGTCGCCGGAATAGTGTCCTCCTACTTGCTCCAGCAGGAGCATGATGTAGTCATTTTCGAGAAAAACGATTACCTCGGTGGGCACACAAATACCAAAGTCGTTCCTGACGGCCCCGATGAAGGAACGGCGGTTGATACTGGCTTTATCGTTCTCAATAGCAAGAACTACCCACTCCTTCACGAGTTTTTCGCTCGACTCGGTGTGCCTGTTCGAAAGAGCGATATGTCCTTTAGCTACTACAGTGAAGGCGACAATATTCAGTATGCCGGCACGACGCTCAACGGATTGTTTGCAAAGCGAAGTAATCTTTTGCCCTCGCGATTTTGGTGGTTCCTCGTCGAGCTCGCCGGCTTTTGTCGAAATGCTCGTGCCGACATCGGCTCGGAGAAAAGCGCGAACCGCCTGGCTGGATTGACACTCGGTGAGTATATCCGCGAACGAAACATCAGTGCCTACTTACGGGATCACTATTTATTGCCAATGGGAGCCGCAATTTGGTCGGCGAGCTTGGATGAAATATTGTTATTCCCGGCTCGATCCTTTTTGCAGTTTTTTGAGAACCACGGGCTCTTACGTCTGAAAGACCGGCCGCAGTGGCAAACGGTTATCGGCGGCAGTAGTAGCTACGTTGAACGCTTTCGGGAAACATTTGCAGGGGCCGTTTGGCTCAACCGCGGTGTCTCAGCGGTGCAGAGAAATGAAGATGGTGTCGAGATAGTTGATCTCGATGGCTACTCGGAAAAATTCGATCATGTAGTAATGGCATGTCATGCAGACCAAGCGCTCGCCTTGCTCGAAGAGCCGTCCGCCCAAGAAAAGAAGCTCTTAGGCGCTTGGAGCTATCAGCGCAATCATACCGTGCTGCATACTGATACCAAGCTGTTGCCCCCGCTTCGTCGAGCCTGGGCCTCCTGGAACTACCTGCGCCTTCGACACTGCTCGCCAGAAACTCCAGTTGCGGTAACCTACCATATGAACACGCTGCAAGGATTAAAAACCGCGAAGGAGTATTGTGTGTCTCTGAACGGCGGCGGACTTATCTGTGATTCCCACGTGTTGTATCAGACAACCTACCAACATCCGGTTTTTTCTCAGGAAGCAGTGGCCACGCAGCAGAAGCTTTCGACGCTGAATGGTATGCAGCGAACTCATTTTTGTGGAAGTTATTTCGGCTACGGATTTCACGAAGATGCAGTTCGTTCCGCAGTAGCGGTTGCGGAGTCGATGGGCATTTCATTTGATAAGTACAAAAAGGAGCAGGCCGGTTCTCATACCGCTAAGCGAGCTGTGGGCTAATGCGATCACGTTTTTTTCATGGATTTATTGAGCACACGAGATGCATGCCGGTAGTGCACCGCTTTACCTACCCATTCTATTGCACCTCTATTTTTTTAGACGAGCTTGATGAACTGGACAAAACAGTACGCGGGTTTAGCTATAATACCTTTAATGTCTTCTCGCTCTTCGATCGAGATTATCTTCCGGGTCGCGAGGGCGCTATTCAAAAGAGGCTCGAGCATTTTCTAGAGCCATTGCCGCTTGAGCAACGAATCGAGCGAATAGAACTGATCTCTACGCCGAGATTCTGTGGCTATGTGTTCAATCCAGTCAGCTTCTATCGCTGCTTTTCCGCGGAGGGCGACCTACTTGCAGCGGTCGCTGAGGTCAACAATACATTTGGAGAAACGCACCTCTATCTTCTCGCTGAACAAGAGCATCCTGAAAAAAACTCCTTTGTTCTATATCGTCGATGTAAGGAATTTCATGTCTCACCGTTTAATGATATGAGCGGGGAATACCTTTTTTATTTTTTACGGTCAGAGGAGACGCTCGATATTCGTGTGAATTTGGTTCGCCAGGGGAAGACAGTATTTACCTCACGGATGTTTGGGGACCAGCGTGCGTTCACTTCTGATAATGTATTAAAGATATTGAGAAAGTATCCGCTCTCGGCGATCCTGACCACACCGCGAATAATGGCCCAGGCTGCTGCATTGCGATTCCAGAAGAAATTGCCAGTGTTCACAAAACCTATCGCTTCTAGTGACATGACGATACGTGCCACAGAGCCCGGCCGTATTCAGCGCCTCGCAATGACCATGTGTTTTCGATTTCTTTCTCGAATAAAGCGGGGCTGCCTGACAGTGGAGTTCCCAGACGGGATGCAGCACATTTTTGGCGAACAGGGAACTCAGCCTGCTGCCACTTTGTATGTAAAAAACTATGACCTTTTTGTCCGGTCGATATTGTTTGGCGATATCGGCTTTGGTGAATCATTTATCGACGGTCAGTGGGAAGCGAATGATCTTACGGCCCTGTTCCAAATCTTCCTGGAGAATGAAGGAGACCTCGATGATCGTTCGATAGTGATGTCCTATGTTGGACGGGTCATTAATGCGTTCCGACAAGTACTTCGAAGCAACACGCGAGCCGGAAGTAAGAAGAACATTGGGGCTCACTATGATTTGAGTAACGAGCTCTTTAGCACGTTTCTCGACCCGTCGATGACCTACTCCTGCGCAAGATTTTCTGCGGCAGACGACTCCCTCGATCAGGCACAGCAGAATAAGATTAACTCGATAATTGAGAAAGCTGCGCTCAAGTCAACAGATCATGTGCTTGAAATTGGTTGTGGTTGGGGCAGTTTCGCAATTGCCGCAGCGAAGCAAGTTGGTTGCAAGGTGACCGGTCTGACGCTCTCCAAAGAGCAGCGAGACTTGGCTCTGCAGCGAGTTGCCGAGGAGGGTCTTGAGGATAAAGTGCAGATCAAGCTTCTCGACTATCGCGAAGTGACAGGACGATTCGATAAGATAGTCTCGATCGAGATGGTTGAGGCAGTCGGCCATCGGTATTTGGGTGGTTTTTTTCGTCTCTGTGATCGTGTCTTGAAACCGAACGGCCTCGTTGTATTCCAGGTCATTACCTTTCCCGATTATCGCTACGACGCCTACCGGCTCGGTTGTGATTGGATTCAGAAGTACATCTTTCCCGGTGGGCTGTGCCCTTCCCTAACAGCGCTTTGCAATGCGCTCTCGAAGAACTCACGTCTGATGGTTGAGGATGTAGAGAACATCGGTGTCCACTACGCCACAACGCTCCGTGAGTGGCGGTCGAGATTTCAGCAAAATACAGAGAAGATAGAACAACTTGGTTTCGACGAGCAGTTTTTTCGGATCTGGGATTATTACTTCTCATATTGCGAAGCAGGTTTCTCGATGAGAACTCTTGGAACACTTCAAATTGTCTTGACTCGAACCAACAACAAACTTTTGCCGATGAATGCCTCTCGGCACCCAGTGCAGCTCACCGACACACCGAGGCAGAAGCTGGTGAATTTATGAGCATTCGACCTCGACCCGCCGTGAGATCCGTTCTGCGTTCAGTATTCTCCTCGCTCGTGGTTGTACTGGTGTTGGGCATTGAGCTGGCGGAGGCAGCGGAAGAGTGTATTGCTGGAGCCTGCTTTCCTTCAAGTCTCTCGGTTGGCAAACAGGAATTGCCACTTCGTGGCACTGCCTTACTGGAGTACTTGTTTTTTGATGTGTATTCAGCAGCATTTTATGCCGATTCTAGTGTAGATACTGTGACCGAGGCCTTGTCTGATACCTCTAAGGCCGTTGTCGTTCACTATCATCGCTCTCTTGGTAGAGAGGAATTTATCGATAGTACTGAGAAGATTCTCCAGAATAACCCAGAGGTTGACCCAGAAGAGATTCGCAGTGAGTTGAGGCAATTGTATGCCATCTATAAAGATGTTGGTGCTGGAGATCGCTATGCGGCATCATATGCACAGGGCGAGGGCACGACGTTGGTACTCAACGGAGTGGAGCAGGGAGTTATACCCGGTGCCAAGTTTCAACGCGCGTATTTTAGTATATGGCTTTCTCAATACAGTGTAAGTTCTAAGTTTACAGAGAGTCTATTAAGGAAAGGAAACTCTTAGATCGTGGTTCAAGCAAAGAGCAAATCTGATAACCCGGTTGAATGGGTCGAACTCTATGGAGACTATCTCTATCGCTACGCATTTCAGCGGACTCGGTCGAGAGAGCTTGCGGAAGACCTGGTGCAGGATGCGTTGCTTTCGGCCTATAAGGCGTTCGATTCATTCCAGGGTAATGCATCGGTGAAGACCTGGCTGGTGAGCATTCTTCGAAACAAGATTATCGACAATGCTCGACGTGCAAAGCGGGTCGAATTTTTGAGCTACGATACACTGACGGCTGAACAAGGCTCTGATGAACCGTTTAGCCGCTATGGAATCTGGAAGAAAATTCTAGAAGGCTGGAATGCCACTCCAGCGGAACTGATGGAAAGCAAAGATTTTGTCGCACAGTTAAAGGGCTGTATGTCTGGTTTGCCGGACGCAATGCAGCAGGTTTTTGTTTTGAAAATAGTCGATGAACTGAGCACAGAAGAGATCTGTAATGTGCTCGGCATAAAGGAAAATAACGTGTGGGTCATCCTGCACCGTGCGCGATTGAAGATGCGCGGCTGTTTGCAGGCCAATTGGTTTTCGGAGTCATAGAAATGGGACTATTTAGCTGGCTTACGTGTGAAAATTTCTGCCAATGTGCTTCTCGCCGACGTGATGGTGATTTGAAGTGGTATGATCGACCAGGGTACGTGCTCCATTATCTCATGTGCTTTTCTTGTCGGCGATATCGCTCGCAAATTGATCTGATTGATGACACGATTTCTGGTTGTCGGGAAGAGCTCTATGAAGAGGAAGCTCCGAAAGAAGAAGATACTCTTTCTAACAAAGCGGCAATGCGTATAAAAGACCTTCTCGCCGAAGAGCTTGCAAACGATTAGATTAGCGACTCGCGATTCGCTGATACTCCGACTCAAAACAATCAAGTACGAAATCGACTGAGAATTTTTCAGCAACGTGCATTTGTCCTGCGTGAGCAATTTCTTTCTGCTGCGCTGTCTCAGTAAGGGCAAATACGATTGCGTTGGCTAATGCGTCTGTGTCTCCAGACGGGAAGAGTAGCCCGGTTTCTTTGTCTTTGATGATATCTCCTACCCCACCGACGTTACTGCTAATCAGCACTATTCCTGCCTGAGCTGCTTCCAATAACGACATTGGCAAGGCTTCGGACTTTGATGAAAGAATGAATCCATCACCGGCTATGAGCCAATCGGCAACATCGTCACGAAATCCTAGGAATGACACATGAGAGGCAATATCGAGCTCCGCGCAGAGTGTTTCCAAATTGGCCCGCTCGGGTCCATCGCCAATGAGCGCAAGCGTTTGCTTCCGGTCCACTTGCGAAAGAGATTTTGCGAAGCCACGCAGTAGTGTGGCTTGATCTTTTACTGGTCGATGGTTGGCGACGTGAAGCCAAAGCCAATGGTCCGTAGATTCTTCGCTGATGCCCAGAGATTCGCGCAATGTGCTGCGAATCTCAATACTTCGTTCTGTCGAAGGGATAGGGTTCCCTATACAGGTAACCTGAGTAGGTGAAAGTCCTAGTTCAATAAGTCGCTTTGCCGTGAAATGAGAAACTGCCGACACGCGTGTCTTGAGTAGTCTTAGGATGCCAAGCTTTACTCGTGCAAACTTCTTGAGCGAGGTGTGGTGGACATCACCATGCTCTGTTCCGATGTGTCCCACCCCGGCAATTCTTGCAGCGAGTGCTGCGTAAAACGTTGAATCGAGAAGGTGCGAGTGGAGGACTGAGGCTTTCTGCTCTCGACACAGTTGTGCCAAGCGAAACGGGAGGCCGAAATCGAGCCCGGTTTCACTCTTTAGATGGATGTGCGGAATTCCGATCGAATCGAGCGTTTCGGTGAGCCAGCCGGTACGAAGCGTTACCACTGCCACTTGATATCCGCGCGTGATCGCACCTTTGGCTAATGCCAGAACAACTTGTTCGGCTCCTCCAGGGCCACCGCTTTCAATGAAAAACAAAATAGACTTACATTGCGTGGACATGACTACCGAGGAAACAAATCTGCAATATAATTGAGAAGCTCAGCAAAAAACGGCCGGATATCTGACAGTCTACATACCTCAAAGCGAGTAACTTTGCGATGGGTCCATACCTGAAGCGCATTTCCTCGGAACACGTCGCTGGCAGCACGTATTGGGTTTTTCTTGAATCGTATCAGAAGATGATCGAGATTGCCGAGGAGCCAGCGGAGGCGATTGCCTACCACATAGTCGCCGACTTCCTCTCGTAGGCTTGCCAGCGATTCCGGCGGAGTGCAGCAAAAATCGCAGAGCAGTTTTGGGAAATCGCGATTCGAATCGATTGCGAGCTGGAGCGAGCCCCAAAGACGGGGGTTGATCTCCATCAAATAAAACTCACCATTTCCGGTTTTTTTAAATTCAACCATTGCGACACCGAACCAATTGAAGTGCTTTAACAGGGTAAGCGCTTCACGTAGCGGTGCTTGATCTCGGGCGATCCCCTCTGAGAGCACGCTTCTTCCACCGGAGGGTGGTTTTTCAAGTAGGCGCTGATGGCAAAATTCAAACAGAGTTTCCCCGTTGCTACACAGCGCGAATACACCAACACCGTCGCCCTGCACACATTCTTGAAGCATGTAGGGAACACTCGTTCCAAACTCTTCTCGAACATCTTCTAGTATCGGGCGCACATCCTCGTCTGACTCTACGTAGTAGAGTTCGCATTTCTCAAGCTTCGAGCCCAGGTCGCATATCGCCAACCGAGGCTTTAGTACCGCGGGATAGGTAAACTGGGAAACCTCATGACTATCGCGGTAGGTCCACAGCTGCGGATCGGGAAGCGCATACGTTTTTGGCACTTTTAGGCCGAGACTTGCAGCCACCTCCATCAAATGTGCCTTGTCGGAAACCTCGAGCAAGGTGTCGCTGGTGATTGTTGGTACCTGAGTCAAGGGTCGAAACAGCTGTTCGTTTTGCAGCACGAGGTGCATTGAAGCGTCAGTGACCGGCAATACGACATGCGGCTGCCATTGCTCAATAGTGAGCTGAAGCCATTTGGTATAGGTCTCAGGATTGCCTGTTGGGCTTGGGCAGCGAAACACGTAGTCAGCATATTTGCTTCGCTGCGCTATCGCCCGAGGAGCATGCGAAGCGACTGCTACTTCATACCCAGCTGCCCCGAGGGATCGAACCGCCGCGAGCGCACTGCGTGCTTCGCCGTCTAGCAGCAGGACTCTATATGCTTCGAGGGGTTCGTTCATCTCACTAATCTAGTTCTCGGGTGACAATAAGGGAAGATAGAATAGTTAGCCCACTACTGCCAGGATGATTCCAGAATCCGTCGAGGCGGTGGATGAGGGCCGCATCTATCGTAGCTGACGGATATCGGTAAAATTGCTAGAATTGGCATGAGTAGTCCACTCCAATCCTATGTGAAGAATAGAAAATGAATTATCGAGTTGTTGGAGCATTAGTTTTTTTCTTTGTCGCGATATGTTCTGGCTGTTCCTCTACTGAAACCAACGGGGGTCCAGACCAGCTTGTCGAAACTACGTTTTCGACTCGGGAAATTGTGGCGATAGAACGCACTGCTGCCGGTTTGGCGAAGCGGGGCCGACTCGCTGAGGCAATTGAGCAATACGAAAGTGCTCTTTCCTTTCGCCGCGATAGAGGAGAGAAGCGAACCAGAGCGCTGTTTCGTTTATATAGTGCACTCGGTGTTCTGCACGCTGAGCGCAAGCAATTTTCCGATGCCTTGACCTATTTCAAATTGGCAATGGATTTGAAACTCGCTGAGCATCAAGGAGATCATCCGGAAGTTGCTGAACTTCATAATAATCTTGGTACGACCTATCAGAGAATGGGTAAATTGCAGCAAGCAGAACGCTCGTATCGAGAGGCAATACTGATGACTGAGCGAATCTATGGGAGATATGGCGCGCCGGTTGGGATACCGTTGAACAATCTTGGATTGTTTTATTATTCAACTAAGCAATACGCCAAGGCTCAAACAACTCTGAAGAAGGCGCTTCAGATCTTTGAGGTCGCTCATGGGCGTACGAGTAAGCAAGTAGAGTCAGTATGTCTGAACTTAGCGGCTTTGCATCGCAAGCTCGGACAAAAGAGCAAAGTGCGAGACTACGAATCTCGCGTGAAGCGCATTCGAACAGCTCGCCGGCTGGAAAAAATGAAGGGCAAGTAATCAGCTCAATAAGCTTCTTTTGAAGCGCGCTCTGTCTGACTCACATGAGGCAGAATGAGCTTTTGAGCGGTTTCGCGAAATGAGTCAGGGTCGCTATTGGCTGAAAGCGTATCAACGAATCCGAACTGCTTTTCAATCAGGCTCTTTCCTTCGATTGTTCCAACTACGGTGAGCTTCTCAGAGCCCTCAAACAGAGAATCCCAGACATGTCGTACTTCTTGCCAATATGCTTTGCTTTTCTCCCAGTAGTCGATACCGGCTGAAAAATCTTGGTTCACTATTCGCTGATAGCGATTGAAGCCCAATTCTCTCGCTACGAAACGATAGCTGCCATCCTCCTCCAACACTTTCTTGAGGTTTTCCTGCTCGTGGATCCACCCGGTTGAAAGAACAATATGCCGGTTGACCGCATCAAGGACATCATAGTCGCTGCGCACGCTGTATTCGCGGCGTGGAAGCGGCCGATAGCTTCTGTTGCCGGTCCATTCCGAAAACTGTGGATTATGACTCCAACGACCAAGTGCGGCATACCGAGGAGAGTCGTCGACATGAAATACTTCCTGAACCCAGGCAGCCTGCCGCTCTTCCTTTGAGGGTCTACGCAGTTGCCAAGTCCCATTGCCAACGTACTCATGGTAGGCTGTGGGTTCATAGGTCCAATCCTGTCTCCAATGCTTGATGACTACGGGGCCAACTACGTTCTCCTCCCGCATAAAATACATCACCATTACATGTTGCAGGCTGATAAAATGTGGCTCGACCTTGATCGGAAAGATCTGTTCAGTCGCCCAACTCACATAGGGGCGGTCGTAGGATTCATCGGGCAGGAAAGAAATTGTCTCGATAAATTCGAATGTCGTTTTGTAGTCACCGGTCATTGCGAGAATCGCTCGACGATCTTGCTCGAGCTTACTGATGCCTGCCTCTTGCAGCGCCTGCCAAGGCTCTGAGGCTTGCTTATCCAATGTGACGGGGAGTCCCTTGGTGGTTCCTCCTCGAGGAGATTGCGCCGAGCCAGCTAAGTGGCTGCGGGTGAAGGTGTATTGCTGGAGAGGGGCGCTTTGCTTAGCCGCACATCCCGGAAATAACAGGAGTATTAGCGTTACCGGTAAGTACCTTGATATGCCAAACATGTTCATTGTATACAATAGCTCAGGTTGAGGGGTTTGTATTTCACGCTAATTTAGTAAGTAAAATGGATCTCAAAAAGAAATGCTGTCAAAAGTACTGCAAGAAGGGTAAGGCCTGCAAGCGCTGCCCAACCGTTGCTTGTATGACGAAGAAGCAGAAGAAGAAATTTCTGAGAGACTATCGCTGCGACTAATCCGTAGAAGTATTGTTACTTGCCGGGTCACTACTTGTGCTATCGGTCCATACTGCGATTACCGACTTGCCAAGCGAATACGTTAAGAGCGGGTCAAGCACTCGCGAAACCGGAACCATACAGCGATCCCAAAAGAGAATTTGTCGTCGTTTGGGCATTGATTGGCTCAACATGAGCCTATTTGCTGCCGAGGCGATCATCCCGACTGAATCCAAGTAACGCGCGTCTCGCACCTTCGCTCCTGTTGGAGTGAGGTGGAGGAGCGAGGATTTCGTGTAGCGACGAAAATGACCAATCGCTTTATCAAATTCACTGTAGAGCCACTGATGTGCTGGGGAGAGCACGATAAGCGAACCTCCTGGAGACAGATGCTTCATGGCTTGCTGCAACTCGGTCTTGTCGTCCTCGATATGCTCAAGCACATCCACATAGAGAATCGTATCAAAGATTTCATCTTCACTTAGATCCGCAACAAACTCAGTTCGCACCAGGCAGTTCTGCAATCGAGAATCTGTATCAATGAGCTCTGACAAAGAGCGCGCCAGTTCCGGATCGGGTTCAAGGCAAACCCATTCAACTACTGCATCATTGTGCAGGATTGTTGTTGTGCCACCAATTCCAGCTCCCACTTCGAGAACTCGACCGTGGATGTAAGGGCTAAGCACATGAGAAAAGTATTTTTTCCAGCGGGTAGCTTCGCGAAAAATCTCTAGCTCATCGCCAATGTAGTGATCACCTTGCAACATAGTGCCCGGAACTATACCTCACCAACGCGCTTTAAGCGTGTGGAATTTTTATCAGCAACTGTTTCGGAAAACCCCATTTGATCTTTGACCACGAAGAGGGGTCGTCGTTTCACCTCATCATAAATACGAGCAATGTATTCACCGACAATTCCCAGCGAAACGAGCTGAATCCCGCCGAACAGCAAGATGAGTATGACCAGAGTAGTAAAACCGGTTTGAGCGATCTCTATACCTAAGAGACGGCGTGCGGCGAAAAAGCAAGCTAAGCCTATGGCAAACACGCTTGCCGCCAATCCGAGGCACGTGATCAGTCGAAGGGGTTTATACGAGAAACTAAATATCGCATCGAACCCATAGCGAAATAGATGAGTAAACGATTGTTTAGGAGTACCGGCCGCCCGATCCTGTCGATCGTAGAAAACGGTAGCTGTTTCAAAGCCAATCCAGGAGCGGAGTCCGGGCAGGAAACGATTCTGTTCTGAGAGCCGGTTGAATTCACGGACCACTTGACTGTCCATTAAACCAAAGACGCCACTGTCTCTAGACATTGGCATGTCGCTTATCCAGCCAAACACGCTGTGAAAGCTATCGAAGGCAAGGCGACGAAATCCGGTCTCACTTCGGCTTTGGCGAGAGGCAACAACGACTTCAGCTCCATCCTGCCATTTATCAAACAGGCTGGGAATGAGTTCGGGTGGATCTTGTAAATCGCCATCCATCACAATTGCCGCGTCAGCATCAACGCAGCAGAGCCCTGCGCTGATAGCCGCTTGATGACCGAAATTACGAGAGAGGTTGAGAACCGCTATACGAGAGTCTTTTGCGTGCTGCTTTGAAATGATTTCCAAGCTGCGATCTGAACTGCCGTCATTGACATAGAGCAGTTGCCAATCGACTTCGCTGACTTGGTTGAAGACCTCAGTAACTCGTTCAAAGAGTTCTTCAAGGTTTTCTTCCTCGTTATATATCGGGATTACAACTTGGATGCGCATTAGTGGTTACTCGCTTGAATTTCCTATGTAACTTCTAGCTTTTCCGGCGACCCTCGTCAAGCAATGGCCAGCTATGGCAAGCTACTGTCTCAAGATCGATGGAGGATAGAGATGTCAGAGAAAATAGTGCTGGCTGGCGGCTATTTTTTGGGGCCTAGAAGAGCTTTTTAGACAACTGCCAGGTGTTCTTGGAACCGAGGCTGGCTATACGGGCGGTCAAAACGAAAACCCGACGTATCAGAACCATCCAGGACATGCCGAAGCGCTGGAAATTGAGTTCGACCCGGCCGTAACGAGTTATAAGCAATTGTTGGATTTCTTTTTTCGAGTTCACGACCCGACTACCTTGAATCGGCAAGGGAATGACACCGGCACTTCATATAGATCGGCGATCTTCTATAAGAACGAGAGCGAAAAACAAGAAGCGATGGAGTTCATTGAACTAGTCAACAGATCGAATCGCTGGCCGAGTGCAGTGGTCACTACCCTTGAACCACTGACGACATTTTACCCTGCCGAGGAATACCATCAAGACTATTTGCAAAAAAATCCGGCTGGCTACACCTGTCACGCGATTCGCTTTGGCAGCTATTTGGATTAGATCATTTGACCTGAGTCGAAGGCTGTTTCCGTTTTAGTACTTCATATTGTGCAATACTTTGCCACTCAACGGTGTTCTGCTCTAGCCAGTTGAGCAGAACACTATTTTCTGGTCGCTCTGCAAAGGTGGTCCAAAAGTCAGCGATCTCTTGGTTGCGTAAGACGATGCGCAACTCGTTGTTGCCACGTAGCTCCTCCACTATCCTCTGTTGAGTTTTGGAATCAAACAGGATGGTGGGAACTGTTGCAAAACGAGCTGTTGGCGCTTTTTTCTCCGACCAAAAATAGAAACTCCCCATGCCAGGATAGGTATAAAAGGTACCTTGGAGTTCTGCGAGTCGATTGGCCACTTGGCGAATCATTTCTCGATCTGCCGGAGCTATCCGCAATCGCACACTCCCTGGAAGATTAAGTGGCCAGAGTTCGCTGTGATAGCGGCTCTCAAATGAATTGTAGCTCGGTTTGATCAGTAGGACTGACGCCACACAAATCACCGGCAGCAGTGCGCTCATACCTCGTTGCGACAAGCCCCCGACTGCGTCGGCTAGGAGCATTGCCGCAGCGAGAAGGATTGGGAAAAGCGAGAGAGGAAGTTGGCTTCCCGCGACTGGAAAACATTGAAGCGAAAGGAGTATCGTTAGACTAGCAATGAAGAGCCGCGTGAACTGTTGCTGCGGAGGATAAGGCTGATTATTGGTTGTGGCGAGTAGCAACCAAAGCCCCGGAAGACCAAAGCTGAGCAGCAGCGGCCAAGCTTCATAGCAGGCAAAGCCAATAAGCGCGATGGCGTAGCAAAGTTTTAACGGTGCGATGATACTCTTTGTAGCTCTATAGCTTTGGAATCGAGCGTAGAGGGCAAATGACGCCAAGCCGAGTATCAATGGTAGATAAGAAATCGTCTGCGCGGGGAGGGGGTAAGAGAATCTTGCCTTGCTGCCCAGGTGTTGCAGAACTAATCCCTCGAGGAGTGCTGCAAGTGAAGTGCCGCATAGTAGGCTCGCACAAATGAGAGCGGCCAAGGAGCCGCAGACTACGGCAAGAAAAAACGAAACATCGGCAGTTGAAAAGACACTAGTTTCTCTAGTTTGAAGCGCAAAAAAGAGAATTGGCAAAAAGCTCCCGATGCAAAGCGTAACAAGAAACTGCACCCAGGGTTGAGAGAGAAATGAAAACGCCAAGACGATAGGCAAGAGCAGTAGAGCGATTGCTGCAGTCCATGTGCAGAGATAGAGAAAGCGGCTGCGGGGTGCCAACGTTACAACGCTGAAACCCATTGCCGCTGTGACAAACACCCCGACGTTGATCTTAGTAAGCAGCACGAGAGAGAGACAAACGCCGATCAAGAGCAATAGGGACCTTCTTCTATGCCCACTGAGCAGTGAGGCGAAAAGCATCAGACATACAATGAGCAAGCTCAAATATTCCTGGGGGTGTCCTGGCTCATTTGAGAAACAAGAAAAGCAAAAGTAGCAAGGAAGCACCACGATTGCAGACAGCCAGTATTGCTTCGTGCAACGATACGTTGCCAGCGATATCGCTGCGCTGCTTAGCAGAAATACTGCGAGGCTCGAAAATCTTGTTGCATCGTGGGTGAGTGGAACGCGAAGAGCATTGTGGAGAAACCAGCGATAGAAGTAAAAAGACGGTCCATACTGGGAATAGATCTCGGAGAAGAGGACTTTCCCTTCGAGAAAATGAGCTACGCTTAGCATGACGTAGCCCTCATCGTCGTAGAAACTAAAATGCGAGAACGTTTTGTAGTAAAAAGTCGCACCAGCCAGTGCGAGCAGTGCTCCCACCGCCAACAGCGAGAGGATATGAACTAGGGGAGGCTGCGAGTGAGCTGTGGTCCCAGACAGTTTGCTATTGGAAGAGGAAGACGTTGCCAACAGTTCACCAGAAGACGATATTTCGGATTATCGGGGTTAACGTCGGGTACGCTACCGCGAACCACGTGATAATACCAGTAGAGTTGTGTCTCAACAGATCCCCACTGCTGTTTAAACTTATGGGTTCCGGTATCCGGCGTTGAACGTCCAAAATCGAAAAGCTGATAGCCATCAGAGCAGGCGTTTTTCATAGCTTCCCAATAGAGCAGCATATTCGGTGACTGCTTGCTGAATTTACGCAGCGATGAGGCTAAGACCATCTCGACGTGGTTGCCTTGACCAAGGGTAAGGCCGGCCGCCACTGGACGTTTCTCGTGACGGACGATCGTGATCCGACATTGTTTGCCAAAATGTCGAACGATTGATTGGAAAAAGCGCTTTGGATAAACCGGCGTGCCCAAGTCTCTCATGTTCTCAGAGAAGACGGTGTAGAAGTCGTGCACGCCGGCGGCGCTGCCATGAAAGGTTTCGGCGTAACAACCTGACTTAGTCGGCCTTCTCGTTTGGCTGCGTAGTTTTGCCGGGAAGGATGAAAAAAGCTCCTCCGGATCGCTCGTTAGGCTCAGAACCATACAGATTTTATGTGTTCGCGCTTCGAGCGGGGAGTCGATCAGCTTATTGGCTTCTTGATGGCGCAACTCAACATAGTCGACTCCGAGGTTTTGACCCTCAACTGTTGCCCGCTCAACCAATGAGTTCGCAACTTCTTGCGAGTCGGCGAGAGTGCCTCCTGCATTTAAATACGGCAGGGAGATAAGTGCCTTGCCAAAAAGGAGGCTCTTGAAGTGAAAGAGCGGCAGTATCCCAGAGACGCTTTGATCCTGCGCGTCTCTGGCGATCAGATATTTTGGAGTATGGCCGAAGGTTTCCCGTATGACGCTGCGCCAGGCCCAATTGTAGGCGTGATGGTGGAACGATTGGCCATCAACGTAGTTCTGCCAGTCAGCCTTGTCTTTGTCTTCAGCGAGGGATATCTCAGTCATAGGGGCGCCAGTAAACCGCATTCTCTACTGGAGATCAACGCGCTTAATCAGATCTGCGCCAACTTCTTTCAGCGGCGCAAAATCGAAGCGTTTCAGATAGTACTCAACTATGCTTTCGAACCGTGAAACTGCACCGTAGTGGCGGAGTCGGGTTCGAAACGGCAGTTGTTTGAAATAGGGTTGTTCGCCGTCTATTTCCCAGGGGTGAAAGTAGCTGGTAAACCAGCGGCCTTCCGCCTCGATCCGCCGAAGGCCGAACATGTTGAACCAGCGAGGCAAGAGGCGCCAATACGCCCCACCAGCCACGGGTAGGCGAATCTCTCGCCCGAGAAGCCGCAGGGGGGCAACCGCCAGGGGGAAACAGGCGATTGAGCCATTCTCTCTTTTTATAAGTTCAGGCTCTACACTTTGTGCCGTGTTTGCGTAGCGAGGGTGCCAAACGGGGTAGCGACTGGAGTCATAGCGATACCCCGCTTCAATTAAGGCGTCGTAGGCCCATTGATTCCGCGACGTAATAGAAAAGTTTGGCGCTCGGTAGCCCAGTACCTCTTCGCCGGTTAGATCTTCGAGTAGCTGTTTGGCAATGCGTACATCGCGAAGAAACTGACGAGGTGTTTGTTGATAGGCGATCCTATGCCCGTAGCCATGCGAGGCTATCTCATGTCCGGCACTGGCGATGTCTTTTACAAGTTGCGGGTATCTTCGTGCACAGTAGCCTAGAATGAAAAACGTAGCGCGCACGTTGCTACGCTCGAACAGATCGAGAACTGCGCGAGTTGACGGCTCGACTCGAGAAGGCAGGCTTCTCCAACGCGAGGGGTCTGCGACTGGCTGCAAATTTGCCGCATGAAAGTACTCCTCGACGTCTACAGATATTACGTTTAGCATGATAGAACTGTTCTCAGATGATCCGAGCTAGTATATGTAATCGTTCTCGATATGAATAGGCCCTACGTTTTTCCCAGAACACTGCGAGTTCTCTCACCTGCGGCACGCTGCGCCTCTCCCCTCGAGATGCGACAGGCCTGGCGTAGTCTTGAGCAATTTCTTCGGGATGACTCGGGCCAGCGGCCGCTTCAACAGGCCACAGAGCAGTATTTTCGTCAAATGCTCGACGTTGAGCAAGTTTGGATTTGCGGGAGCGGAAAAGAGGCGCTGTACCGTGTTTTTCAGGCGTTGAAGAAGCTCGCCAATGGGTCGGCAATTGGCATGAGCGCCTACACCTGTCCCGATGTCGCCTGCGCTGCCCTCAAGGCCGGTTTTGAGATTATTCCACTCGAAGTTGTCGAACAGACACTTGACCTCGATCCTCAATCGCTCAATTCGAATGTGCTAGAGAGTTTGGCTGCGGTGGTGCTCTCCAATCTCTATGGCTTGCCTGATGATATCGATCAGTGGCGAGAGTTGCAGAAGCGATACGGATTTCTCCTTGTTGACGATGCCTGCCAGGCGCTTGCGAGTCGTCGAGGTGAGGAGAGAGTGGGAGCGACACCTGGAAGTATCGGCGTGTTGAGTTTTGGGCGTGGGAAGGCATTGAGTGGAGTTGGTGGTGGGGCTGTGGTCCTTCCGAAAGGAGGCTGTGGAATAAGTGCTGAGTTTTGCGATTTGCTTCGCCAGAGCAATGAAGAGATAAGCGCAGAGCTGCCACATTCCGGCAGTACCTCCAAGGAAACTCTTTACTGTCTCATTCAGTGGATCTTCGGTTCTCCCTATGGATATCGTATTCCGGTCAGTATTCCATTTCTTGGACTCGGCGCGACAGAGTGTGAGCCCAACTTCGAGCTTCGGCGACTCAGTGAGCCGGCAGTTATTCAGGCAGTTGCACAGCTCCACGTATTGGAGCGCTCCGCTGAACGCTTTGTCAACGCGGCGAAGCGTTGGCACGAAGCGCTTCGGGGCTTGGAGGTTCTCGAAGTCTTTCAAGAGAGAGGGCATGTGTTTTTCGATGGGGTAGTGCCGATTCGCTATCCTCTCTTATTGCCTGATGGGCCAAGAACCGATCGTGCACTTGCTAGATTACAGCGCCAAGGCCTTGGAGCGAGCGGATCCTATCCAGCGACGCTGCAAGGGTATCCCGAGTTGCGAGCTTCGCTTCGCCAGCGGCCGACACCACGAGCCGAGAGTGTGGCGCGCCGAATGGTAACTTTGCCCGTCCATCGCTTTGTGAGAAACAGCGATATGGCGCGGGTGGCAGATGTGTTAGGTACTACTTAATGGATTCTCTAGTCGCTTTTTTAGTTTTGCTCTCGTTAGCAATGATTCTGTATGCATACTTTGGCTATGCCTTGCTGTTGCTCGGCTTGCGTCCGAAACGGAATGCCACCAGTGTGTCCTTAGATCAACTACCGACAATTGCCGTGTTGATAACCGTTCGCAATGAGGAGCAGGTTATTAGAGAAAAGCTCGAGCAGACACTTGAGTTACGCTACGGCGATCGAACCGTGGCTGAGCATCTCAGTGCCAAGAGTGGGCTGGTCGATTTGTTGGTAGCAAGTGATTGTAGTGACGATGGCACTGACGCTGTCATCGAGAGCTTTGCTGAGCGTGGCGTACGGCTTGTTCGGCTTGCTGAGCGCGGTGGAAAAGAAAAAGCACAGAGAGAAGCCGTCGGTACCGTGACTGCTGAAATTGTCGTGTTCACCGATGCAAAGATCCAACTCAACGAGGATGCACTCAATAATTTCGTTCAATATTTCGCCGATACAACAGTTGGTGCAGTTTCTAGCACGGATCAGGTGCTCTCTGATGACGGGGTGAGCAGTGGCGAGGGCTTTTATGTTCGATACGAGATGTGGCTTCGACAACTGGAATCATCTTTCAATAGTCTAGTTGGTCTGAGTGGATCTTGTTTTGCAGTCAGACGGTCGGTTGCAGATCATTTACGCACAGATATTCCAAGCGATTTTGCATTGTTGTTAGAATCCCAACGGCAGGGGATGCGTGGTGTCCATGGCGGGGACGTGATTGGCTCATACAAAGCGGTCAGGACAGAGAAAGAGGAATTTCAGCGCAAGGTTCGCACCGTATTGCGTGGTATCACCGCATTTTTCGCCAGTAGCGAGGTTTTGAATCCCGCCAAATTCGGCATTTTCTCCTGGCAGGTTGCTAGCCATAAACTCTGTCGCTGGTTGGTGCCATGGTTTTTACTGGTCGTCTTTATTGGTTCATTCGGCTTGGCGTTTAAGTCCGGTTTTTTTGCGCTGCTACTCATTGGGCAACTCTTCTTCTACGGAGCCGCGCTTGCTGCATATCTACAACCGGAACTACAAAAACAAATTTTAGCGAAAGTTCCGCTGTTTTTCACGGTTGTGAATATGGCGATTGGCGTAGCTTGGCTGAAGTATCTCAGTGGACAACGATCGGTAACTTGGAATCCTTCGGCTAAGGGCAAGTAACTGAAACCCGAAAGGTCACTCATCGCCTCGCCAAACCCGACGACCATAGAGCAGTGTGGAAAATCCCGCGAAGGTTATCACTCCGGCGGATACATAAACTGCCCAGCCACAAAACGTGAGCGATTGCCGAACTACTCTAAAGCCGAAGCAATCAGGCGCGTTGATCAAGAGCGAGAGGCCATACACTCCTACCGCGAAGCCGACTAGAATGCAGATACAACCGATTAGTGATTTCATTACAGTTCATTGCACCAAAGATCAGAGCTAAGATAGTGTTTAGGAGCTGAGACGTCGTGTACATCAGCAACACAAGGTAAGTTTACCATGGCAGAAACCACAACCACAACGTACCTGTTTGCTACAGCCTCGTGCTACCGATTTCGCTCAAAGGCGTGAGGTGTGTACGGCAATCTGCGATATGTTGAAACCGGCAGTTCGAACACAGCTTAGCCTGAAGCTTTTTCCCCAAGCATCAATTGGGAGGGGATCTATTGGCAACTGCTAGAAATGGTCGGAATTTTAAGAAGAAAAAGAGACTTTGCAGAGAAGACTGGGCAAGCGCTTGCTGTAGTAAGGAGTAAATATATCTACGCTTGCGTGCCGAGAGAGAAGTTCTCTCCACTCAGCTTGCGTTCGAATGAATTTCCCTGCGTCCATCTTCCTCAGCAACCATCCGAGGACGTCGGTCTTCCGCTCGGGCCAAACTGCCTCGGATATCAAACAAAATCCACCAGGCGTAGTTACCTGGCGAAGACTTTGAAGAATCGATCCAACTTGCTCATCATTAATGTGGTGAAAAACACCCCAAATCAGGATTCGGTCAAATTTGATTCCCAACGTACCTAGTTTTTCTGCCGGGAGTACTTCAAAGCGCGTATTGGGATGCTGTTTTCTCGCAAAGGAAATGTAGTCCTCAGAGAGGTCAATTCCCAGGTAGTCAGCGGGTTCAAAATGATGTGAGTTATTTCCGGTGCCACAGCCAACATCCAACACAGGCAAGCCAGCACTGTAGTCTAGATATTTTGCAATGAGCTCATTGCTCTCGTTCAAATCAACGAGCAGAGACTGTATGAAGTTATAGAAATGCGGTTTACTGCTGATGCAGAGAAACATTGCTATTTTCTAACATGAAATAACTCTCGAGTGATAGACGGAAAGATATAATCTACAGATATTGTCAAAAACGGGGTTTAGATTTGGCAGAGTAATCGTCGTAAGACTATGCTGGCTGAAGCCGATCTCTAGAAGTCACCTTGCTTAGCAACAATCCGTTTGATCGCATCAACTTCACTTGCGGCCTCAGATAGCTTCTGCGTTGCACTACAAATATCAGCTTCGAGCACTTCTCTTTGGTATGCGTAGACAAGGTACGACTCTCCTTCAAGAAAATCGAAGGCGCAGTTAGTACCACCGTGAGTAAGTACCAGCTCAGTTTGCACTGCTCCCTTGAATTGCTGAATCACTTTGAACCGGTACGTTTTCTTCCAGCTCGGCTTTGTTGCAACTTTCGTTTCGAGAACTTTCCCGGTGAAGACGACATTAGCCAACTTCAGTCGCTCCTCTGGAGTCGACGGAGCAATACAGTCGCAGGCCCATGCAACTGGTGTTGAGAAACCGATAAGAGACAGAATTGCTACACATGTATAAAATTTTACAGTTTTCATTTGATGTATCACTGGTTTGAGTAGGGCGGCGATCGCCTAAATAATTAAAAGTTCAATCAGGCAGTTGATTTTCCAGATCTACTGACTCCCGCATGAATTATGCATGCGACATAAAAAATAGGAATTACTGCGCCAAAAAACGTTAACGCGAGAAAAATAAAAGATCCAATCCAAACTAAGCCCGCACGGGTTTGCCCTCTGTAGAGTTGCCCAAGACCTGGAAACAGTACACTCAGCAACACCGCAATGAGTCTAGCTTTCGTATGATTCTTCGGAGAATCTTCCGTTTCGCCTTTCTGATTTTCTCGATCAGTCATTCAACAGCTTGCCTAGTCTCGCAACAAATAAACGCAAATCATGGAACTTTCGATCTGACTAACACTGAATTGTCGGCGCGAAACAAACGGGTTGCGGTATTGTTTTTAGCTGCAGCCCCATTCCACAGTCGCAAATCGAGCATACCACT
>CBDUGV010000009.1:0-40886 GCA_965366815.1 uncultured Bdellovibrionales bacterium
TTGCTGACGGCGATCGTTGAAACTTTGCCAGCGTGAAAAGAACAAGGTGGCAAATAGTAGTCCGGTGACAAGCGACACTACCAGAAAAGTCTGAGCAACAGTCACATAGAGCGATCGCAGTTTTCTGGCTCCCATAGGCTAGGTTATTCGCTTGGAGTGGCTAACTCTTCATCGGTGGCAAAACGATACCCATACCCTCGCACCGTCAATAAATAGCTTGGATGATTAACATCACTCTCGATTTTCCTCCGCAGACGGAGAACCGTTGAATTGACCGCGTTCTGGTAGCCAGAGGTTGTCACGCCCCAGACATTCGTGAGTATCTCTGAACGAGAAAAGGTCTGTCCCGGCTTGGACGAAAGAAGGTAGAGCAAATCAAACTCAAGTCTGGTCAGCTCCAATGCTTTTTCTCCGAGCCAAGCTTTCACTTTACTCGGATCGATTCGCAATTGACCAACCTCAACAATCTGCTGTGGTGAGTTTATCGCAGTCGTTCGACGAAGGAGGGCCTCGATACGCGCAAGTAACTCCGCAAGGCGAAATGGTTTAGTTACATAATCATCCGCGCCATTGGCAAGGCCATCGACAATTTGCAACTCTTGATCATTCGACGTGAGCATGAGAATCGGCAAGAGTGGTCGTTCCTCTCGTACGGCACGGCACAAATCGGTGCCGTTCATCTTTGGTAAATTCACATCGAGTATGAGCATGCCATACTCTCGCTCAAGGGCCATTCTGAGCCCCTGCTGACCATCTACAGCTTCATCAATATTCCAGCCCTTTGCTACAAGGTGTTTGGAGAGAAGCTCTCGCAGCTCCTGGTTATCCTCAACAATCAAAATGTCCATACTCATATATCGTCTAAACCTCCCTATTTCTTCACCTTCGATAAACCAACCTCTCGCCTAGAACTAGGTGTTTTCTCTACACACCGTGCATCCGCGGACAGCAAATCTGAAATAGTCTGACATTTGGGAAACATCACTACCGGCGAGCCACTCGGTGGATCGCCATTGATCCCTGCAAACTGAAGTTCGCGAAAGAGCATGCCTTTGCAACTCTTATTCTCTTTGCCAACGAGAACACTTCCAATTGGCTCACCGACACAACCTGAGGTCGACCAATTACTCCTCGTCTTGCGGCTCAGACCATAGCGGACGGCTGCAGGCAGTTCGTTTCGCCGAATCAATTTATTTTCCCGCCAAGAGAATGCCGCTGCGGATGCCAGCCCCCACATGATCCCGCCTTTCGAATCACCAAGCTTATACCGACCAGTATGAATCGCAGTGCACCTCAGCAACACTTTCTCCTGACTAGGATCTGAGAAGCCAGTCGCTATCATCGAATCTGGACAAATCGTAGCATTGGAAGTACGCGTAGTATCGAGAATGTCGCCTGCCGGCAACGGGCAACAGGAGCCAACTATCTTAATCTCTTCAGCAGTACTCGGCGATCCGACTGGTCGCTGGGTTCCAAAAACTGCAAACCCTTCGGGACATAGAATCCACTGCGACTTTGAATCAAAACCGCCACTCGGACCCCAAGCGCCAGAGCCGCTCTCGGACCCCTTTGTTGCGGGGTGATAGCCTATGCAGATTTTTGGCTCATGCACTTCTGGCTCTGCAAGTACGGAGATCGGCCAAACCATCAAGAGAATGGCAATGTGGTGCAAGATAATTTTCATACTCTTCGATTCATTCAAACAGAGCACTCAATACAATTGTGGATAGCAGATTCGTTTTACAAGGGTTCAATCCCTTGCGAACGATATGCGTATTACTTAGAAACAATATGCATTATGCTAGGAGTCGCAGCAGTTGCGAACTGTATGAACTATACCAAATCAGCTGCGATGAATGGAGATAGAATATCAGCGACTGAAATTGCTATCAAAGCTCGATCTTCGATCGACTGCACCTGCATTCAAGTAGTCTAGAACGAGAGTGCCATCTGAGTCAGTAGAAAGGACTCTTCCTCAGTCAGACTCCTCTCCACCAATCCAGATGTAGGTAATCGGAGTGCAGTATAGAGCCTTAGGCCCTTGGCAAAGCTGCACCCAGTCGAATCGGACCACGTTCTATCGTTTCCGCAAGCACGCCGCTTTCGAAAAGAAGAATCACGGTTGAGCCCATGCGAAAGCTCCCCAGACGCTGACCTCGCTCAACCACGATAGGTTCCTCAAAGGATTGCCATCGCGGAGATGTATCCTTGGTGAACCAGGTAAACTCCTTATTTCCAACAAAGGAGTTATAACTTGTGGTGATTGACCCAACGTTTGTCGCTCCAACCTTTACGACAGCCACCAAACCAACATCGGATTCCAGAATCGTCGTAATCCGCTCGTTTACGGTAAACAGTTCTGGAATGGTAGCAACCGACCAGGGATTTACTGGCCAAAGGTTTCCCGGAATATGACAGGCCTTGACGATTCTTCCATCGATCGGAGAGTGAATATGATGGTAATCGCCAGGTGCAAGATAAATCGTAACATAGGTACCTCCCTCGAAGTGCTTGGCGAGCTCTGAATCACCCAAAAGACGATCCAATCGATACTTCTTTCCCTTGGCTTGTACGAGTAGCCCCTGGTGAATCGTTCCAAACTCATCGACTCTTCCATCGACTGGGCTCACCACTGAGCCTTCGATCGGACGCAACCCTGGTTTCAAGTCACGTTGGAAAAACAAGCCAAGCGAGGGATAATCATCGATGCTTCCGGTAAACTCATCCATCGCAACACCGTAGCGCCGGCAATACCAAGTCAGGAGCCGCCTGTTGAGTGCGGCAGGAAGCCTTAAATTGGCAAAAGCACCGACTAGAAAACTCAAGTGATTCTTGGGAACAAAGCGAAGCAGAGAAAGCATGCTATCGTTTTACTTTACGGGTACGTCCTTTGTCGAGCATTGCTCTCCACTCAACATAGGGAACCACTTCACGGTCCCATTCTTCTGGGAAGGCGGAGACAAACTCATCCCCTTTTTCGTCGAGGCGCACCAATAATTTCCGTGGGGCGAGCGTTTGAATTCTCTCAAGATTTCTCTGCTCAAATGCCCGCACCGGAGGTGCAACACCGAGGCGCTGACAAAGCGAGAGTTCCTCGGAACTAATTGTAAATGGCTTTCCCGTAAGCTCACAAAGGTAAATAGATTCTTTGAGTGTGCTCGGATCCACCTCATCTAGACGCTCAGGTAGTTCGGCAAAATGCTCATCTGGAGACATTTTTCGCCGGTCCAGTAGTTGCGAGGGTCGAATAAAGCTGTCTGTGTCATCCCAACGAAAACCCATCATCTTCGCAGGAACTTTCCCGAGAGGCATGTAGATATTTGCCGAAGAATAATTGTATGGGTGCGCGCTAAATTGAGCCGGGAAAAACTTACCCCAAATCTGGCGTTCTTTTAGAAACGACACTATCGAATTGCGCATGTGCTCGTATTCGTCTTTTGAGTACTGTTTGTTGAAAATACAATGGCTCTTTCCACGAAGACCAACACAGGCAAATAGGTCGGAACTATCCTCACAAAAACTACAATAGGTGAGATTATTAACGTTGCTCCAACACTCGACGCAGTTGATGATATTCTGTGCACCCTCGCCTACTGAGACAAACTGGGCGGCATTGAGCAAATCATCTCCTCCACCAAACCCGTCGACACAGTGCTCCGCATCAACCAAGTTGTTGCAATCTGATAAGTTCGAGCAATTGAAGCACTCGTAACAATTTTGCGCGCCAATGCATTGATAGAGATAATTGCCGCTGGTGTTTCTGGGATTGTCAGTCACACACTGAGGGACCGGCTTGTCGGCGAGGAACTGCGCGAACCGCTCTCGAGCCAACTGTGCTTTCGGTCGCGCCGTAAAACACCAATCTCGTATCGTCTGCTCAAATACTTCTTTCGTAACGGGACGATTGAAAACGTGGTAACTCTTCCCTTCCAAATTTGCACAAAAGAGGCAGTGACTGCAATTTACGCAGTTTGAGAGAAACCAACTATCCTTGCAGCCAGTGCAGTGACTGCCCCAGCGAACTCGTGAGCAGTTGACGCACTGGATACACTCGCTACACAGTCGGCAACCAAGCACCGCATAGCAATCGATGCACTGCCGACTATCCCAAATAAACGAAGAATACATGCACTTCGCACTTTGTCGGGCGTTGAATACAAAGAAGCTATCTCGCACCCCATGAGCAGCATGCACAGCTTGTGAGGAATCACCATCTCGGACACTGGTCGCCGGACGGGGCACCGCCCACCAAAGAGCGAGTAATTGATCAACGAATAATTCCTGAAAATCGAACTCGCGCCCAAAGGATAAGGGATCCCATTGATCACTTCTCCAGAAATCATTGTCGTACACTGGGAACGGCGCATCGGGAGGAAACACACTCAATATTTTTCGGTTCGTTGCACTACAACGTCTCCAGAAGAATTGATGATCATTGCGGAATGCGAGCTGGTGGCGAAAACGCTCTTCGGGTGCCACTTTTGGCAATGGAAGATCAAAAAACTCGTACGCTTCGATCTGCTCCGGCGTGAGAACAAACTCATCCCCGGTAATCTCACAAAGCTGTATTTTGGGGCGTGCACCTATCATTGAAACCTACTCTATCTCCGCTCTTCCGGTTTAAATATCGTCATCTCCCGGATCAAATCCTAGGATTCCGGCACAAAAATCTGCTAATTCGTCTATACTGAGACCAAAATAAGCCCCAGCAAGAATCAAATCGGCACCAGCTCCGAACTCAAGTGGCCGGACGCTTCGCTCTGGTGAAGTCAGAAACGTGGGGCCAATACCAAACTCTGCGCTTCGCTCGACAAAAATCGGTAGGCGCCGACCGCGCAGGCCCACGCGTATGGAGAGCGGTTCCATATCTCGATACCCAACTTGCCCCCACTTGGTAACTCGTGCAACAGCACCGAAGCTTGGGCCCACTCCGACATCGACGCGAAAGATATCCAGAAAGTCGAGCAATCTATTGGGAAGGTAGAGCAACGTAGCTACGAACAAGCTTCGTTCACTTCCAGTGGCAACACTACCACCAGAAGAATTCGATTTGCTGTAGTCGGAGTACTCATCTCCAAGTTCGATCGCGGGAGCTTCATCTGCGAGTGCCGAAGAAAACGAACTACTAAGCAGAAACCCAACAGCAAAAACGATTCTAATCAACATTGCTGCTCCTCTGCTCGCGAAGATCATTCAATGGAAGAATGGACGAACTTATTTATCGGCAAAATACTCTTGCAACACGAGTCGGCCGAGCGCAGTCCCGTTAATCTTAGCATTGCCGGGATCTACTACAACACTCGCTAGCGCAATCTGTGGGTTCTCTATCGGAGCAACGGCGACCAACCAATGGTAGCGGCCGGCCGGCTGATCACCCGATAGCGTCCCGGTCTTCGCGGCGACTCTAATGCCAGAGAGCTGTTTCTTACCTCGGCGAAACTGTCGCCGGGCCGTGCCACTATCAACCGTCTCTTCCATCAAATCTAACAGAGTTGTTGCTGTCGTAGGAAGCACCGGGCGAGCAATTACTTGTGGTGCAAACGTTCTCAAAACTGTTCCAGTTGAATCCGTAATTTTATCTACGAGCTGAGGCCGCATCATCACACCTCCGTTACCGATAGAAGCAGCAATCATAGCTGCGTGAATCGGACCCAAGCGCACATCGCCAAACCCAGCGGCTGTGCGAGCTAGTGTATAAGGGCTCTCAACTGTTGCATAACTGCTATCAGCAACCGGTAACTCGAAATGCATCTTCTGGTTGAATCCAAAAGAATGAGCATATTGCTCTAGCGAACTGTCTGACAAAACTTTCAAACCGACTCGCCCAAACGCAGGATTACAGGATTTCGCGAGGGCATTTCTCAGAGTGATGACGCGCGAATCACTTCGATCATTTGGTTTGTAGTTCCACTTGTTTAGTGTGTAGTTCCCGCCGCGAAAGTTAATTTCACTATCGCCGTCCATTCCGGTGAGTTCGATTGCAGCTGCCGCAGTAATTATTTTGAACAGCGATGCGGCCGGCATACCTGCGCGTAATGCAAAGGCCGGGCCCCGCGGATCCGCCGATGAATGACTGCTCATTGCCAGTATTCGACCAGTCGACGGCTCCAAGGCGACGACGGCACCCCACGGAACGCGATACTTCTTCAAAATTTCATCAGCAGCACTCTGTAGATCGGCGTCAATCGTAAGATGCGCGGTGGTGCCTGCGGACAATTCCTGTTCACCAGAATCGGTAGCTTCCTTGGTCAACTTAGCCAATCGCGCGTAGGTCTGGCTATGAACGTCAGACTCTATCGATACTGGGAGTAAGGGCTCAACAATTGCTGGTTCAGGTGCTGAAACCTCTTCAATGGCAACTTCTGGAGCAGTAGTTATCGAGGCGATGACTTCGGGAACAACGGGTTCAGGAGTGACAACTTCAGGAGTGACTTCCTCGATCTTTGGCACTTCGTGCCGCTGCAACTGGGCCCGTTCGACCTCGATCTCCTCATCGCTGCTAACCATACTGGCTTCGCTTGTGGGAATTACCGAGGCATGTTCAATAAAGTCGCTGAAGGCATTGCTTGCAATTTCTTGAGAATCATCGGACCAGGGTTTGGCGCCGGTAAAATAGGTTTGGCAAGCAAAGGCAAATAAGGCGAGAAAGCAAATTCGCTTAACCCGCCTGCGGCGGCGTTCGCGCTTCACAAGCCTTTCGCTAAAGGTGTAACGTCTCTTGGCAGTGAACATCGTTGAGTACTAACCCCAAAAAATAACGCAGATACTTATTTCAGCTCGTTAACAACACCTACTACACAAAAACGACAGCAATATCATCGGAATAAAAACCTAATCGTTTCAACGATCCCGCGTGAAAGATTAAGCTCTGGTAGCAGCAATTCCAACCAGCTGTGCATTTAGTTCTTGAGGGCAACACAAGTATAATACCGTAGGAGCTAATAGCGAAATAGCTAAAATTCCTAATTGACGAAAAAACTCTCGGCTTTCTGAAGCCGTTCAAGAGTCCCGACATCAAACCATACCCCATCGAATAAATGGGAATTAACGAACTCTCCTGCCTCAACAACGGGGCTCAAGAAATCTCGTGTCACACTAAATACGTCAGGAAAAGTCGACATTCTGCTGACGGCTTCTCGACTTAGAACTTGAACTCCCATGAACATAAGACGAGCTGACACCTGCTCGGGATTCCCCTTGCCGAGAAAACAGACGACCCGACCTTCCCTATCAACTCCTATCTCCCCATACTCTTTCACATTTTCGTCGGGGCGCAATACCATGGTCGACAAGGGTTCCGCAGTAAAACGGCGATGGCCGGCGAGCAACGACTGTAGGTCGAGTTCTGTGCCCAACAAGATGTCGCTATTGATAGTTAGCAACTGCTGATGCTCGAGTAGCGGAGCCACTTTCTTGATTGCACCACCAGTATCCAAGATATCTGGCTCTTCGCTATAAAAGACCTCCAGCCCCCACCGAGAACCGTCGGCGACAAACTCTTTAATCTTATCTCCCAGATAATGGAGATTTATAATGACCCGTCGACAACCCTGTCTGGATAGGAGCGCAAGGTTTCTGGATAACAACGATTCACCAGCGACCTCAATCAGTGGCTTCGGCACTGATTCAGTCAAGGGGCGCAATCGAGTTCCAAAGCCTGCCGAAAGTAAAAGGATATCTGCCTGAAGTTCAGCCATACTTTGTTAATACCACCTTTCTTCCAATAGTCCTTTGTCGATCTCCGGGAAATAGCCTCGAATAATAGTAGTTGTTTCCGCGAAAGCCGATTCACCTTCGTCGCTCAATCGGCTCAGGGTACGACCAATTCTTCTCAGTGTTCCAGGGATCCATTCCTGGTAACGAGGTAGTCCTTTTTCGGTCAATTTAGCAAAGCGCCCTGAGACCTTTAGATCTCTTTGCAAGAGGACCCGATCGTATTCATGAAAGAACTCGGCCTGTGCCCCACACATCTCTCGAAACGCATGAACTAAAGCGGTATAGCGCTCCCTGCCGAGTAAAGAATCCATATCGCGATCGTTCAGTAGGCCAACAAGATCATACGTTCGCGGGGCCATCAAGGCATCTTGAAAATCGATTACCCGAAGCCGATCTCTGGCATCTATAAGCAAATTCCATCCATGAAAATCGCGGTGAGTTAGAACCTTCGGCAGCGATTGCAGATGCTCGGCAAGCGCCTTCATACTATGCTCTATCGCAGCAACTTCTTTCTCCTTGGGGTTTTTCTTACTGAGAAGAAAATCAAGAAACTCTCTCATTTCGTTGTAATATGCCTTCGCTGAAAAAGATCTCTGAAAGGCAAAGAACTCTGAGTCCGAAGGGATCGACTGCATTCGAACCAGTTGCTCGAGCGCAGACTCAAAAAAGGGGAAAGCGGTATCTGAGGATGATTCAGAGGAATCCGCTGCAATATCAGCGAGCAATCGATCTCCCAAGTCTTCGAGAACGACAACACCAGAATCCCCGGTGTCGAGATAGATTTCTGGCACCCTGACTCCGTGCGAAGCCAACAATCGGGTGAGTTCGACATACGCCCTATCGGCATTTACCTGTACGACACCCTCATACTCTGGTGAGGCAACCGAATCATAAAAGACAGCAACGACCGTCTTGGGTTCATTCGCAGCAAATGTAGCCCTATAATAGCGTCGCGTAGAGGCATCTGGAGTGAGAGGGACCAGCGAAACCAGTGTATCACTGGCTCTCCACGCTTCTAGAACTGGTCGGACTTGATCAATTTCGTTCATTGATGCACGTTCTTGCTCTATTTTACTAACGTAACTCTAGCGACTTCGCCCCACGCTGGCAATGACCGACCAACCTACTGAACACAACGACGAAAGTGCAGCACCAGAGAGCTGTGGCACGCTCTTTGTCGTCGCGACTCCGATTGGCAACCTCGACGATCTCTCACCAAGGGCCATTGCAACTTTGAAAAAGGTCGATCTTGTTCTTGCAGAAGATACTCGTAGCTATAGAACTCTCGCAACCCGATTCAGTATAGCTACCCCATCGGAGAGCTATCATGAACATAACGAACGTCAACGCTGTGCCGGGTTGATTGCCCGCCTACAATCGGGACAGTCAATGGCATTGACCTCAGATGCCGGCACTCCACTGGTCAATGACCCAGGCTACCACTTACTTAACGCCGCTCATGAGGCTGAAATCCCAGTTCGGACAATTCCTGGACCTTGTTCGATCACAGCGGCGCTTGCAATCTCTGGTTTCGAACCGCATCGCTTTATTTTTGAAGGCTTTGTTCCGCCTAAATCCGGTCGACGCAAAGATCAGTTGCAGAAAGCGATCGACAGTCGAGCGACGGTGATTTTTTTCGAATCTCCCTATCGCATCCTCAAAACTTTAGCAGAAATCGAGCATCTCGCGCCCGAACTTGAAGTGTGCGTTGCGCGAGAGTTGACCAAGATTCATGAAGAGTGCCTTCGAGGTCCTGTAGCGGAAGTTCGGCAGGTCCTCGAGCAGCGAACAAAGATCAAAGGTGAAATTGTCTTGCTGATTCGCGCGGCAAAAAAGAACTAGGAGTAAAAGCTTTTCCCCGAATTCGCCCGAGAGACTATTCCATCTACTGGGTGAAAGCGCTCTCCATATTGCTTGGCAAATGCATCCAGGCGCTCGACGAGCCACGTCGCACCCTTCGATTCTGCATATCTCAGCACTCCACCACGAAACGGTGCAAAACCCATACCCATCACAGTCGCTAGATCGATCTGGCCGGCACTGTCAGCCCCCGGTACTCCTGCCACTTCCGCATCAAGACAACGAACCGCCTCCAGCACCAAAGCCAGAGAAAGACGATCGGCAACTTCTTCCGGATCGACTGCCTTGCTTGGCGCTTCAAGACCGAGCAGGGCATAGACCGCAGCATCAGGTGAAGGATCCTTACCGTTGTAGCGATAAAAGCCACTCCCCGATTTTCTTCCGCGACGAGAATGTTCAACCAATTTCTTCGGATACTCGGGCGCTTTCATGCGTTCGCCGTAGCTCTCAGTCATAATCTCTTGAACTTTGGCGGCAACATCTAGCCCCACTTCATCTAGCATGCGAAACGGACCCATCGGCATCCCAAACGCCACCGCTGCCTTATCGATTTCGACGAGGTCATATCCCGCTTGAAGCAGCAATCCCGCTTCGGCAATGTAGGGGCTCAGGATCCTATTGACGAGAAAGCCCGGCACATCCTCAACTACGACAGGATACTTACCAATACTTGAAGTCGCTGCAGCGACATAGGCGAGCGCTTTGTCTGAAGTTTCAGCCCCGCGAATAATCTCTACCAGCGGCATTTTCTCAGCGGGATTGAAGAAGTGCATTCCGATAACACGCTCTGCCCCGGCAACCCCTTGGGCCAGATCATTAATTGAAAGCGATGAAGTATTGCTGGCGATTATCGCATCTGGCCGAAGCACAGATGCTGCTTCAGAGAGTACTTCTTGCTTAATCGAAAGGTCCTCAATAATCGCTTCGATCAGCAGATCGGCAGATGACAAGTCACTCATCTTGCTTGTAAGAGTGAACTTTGCAAGCAACTCCGCGCGTCGAGAATCGCTAAGCGATCGCCGACGAGAGAGAGATTTTTCAACATGAGCCTGAGCCCGATCCCGGGCTTCCGCCACTGGGTCCAATACGCTGACACGAAACCCCTTGGCCAAGAATGCCGCAGCGATTCCGGAACCCATTACTCCGGCGCCGAGCACAGCGATATGACCGCCTTGGACCTCGTCCTTGGCAGCACGACCAAGTCGAGACGCCGCCTCTGTGCAGTAGTAGATATGGACTAACGACTTACTCTCGGGGGTGACTATCAACTCACCCAACGCCCGAGCTTCCTCAGCCAAACCAGCCTCGAGCGAGGTTGCAAGTCCATCAACTGCTACTTTCAGAGCGCGAAGTGGTGCGGGATAATGTCCCTTCGTTTCTTTCATCACACCGGCTTTCGCCTTCGACTGCACGAAACTTCGGCCTAGACCAAACGAAGTGAGAAGTCGGTCGGGTAATGCGAGCTTCGGTGCAGGCAAGACTTTCTTTCCAGAAGCTACCTCAGTAGCTTCGCGAAGGAGCACTTCGAAGTTCTGTATTCGATCATCGGTAGATGCTGCGACTACGGCATCCGCCAGGCCCATCCGTCGAGCACGAGAGGCCGAGACTAACCTTCCAGTCAATATAAGTTCGAGTGATTTGGGCAAACCGACAAGTCGGGGCAGCCGTTGTGTTCCACCAAATCCAGGGAGGATCCCCAATTTCACTTCTGGTAGACCGATCTTGGTATCGTCAGTATCCAACATCATTCGATGGTCGCAGGCGAGCGACAGTTCACATCCGCCACCCACGCACGCACCGTGGATCGCTGCGACCGTAGTTATCGGCAGTTTGGCGATACGGCCAAAGATTCGCTGACCGTCGACGGCAAGCTGCTCTCCTTCTTTCGGATCTCGGACTCCTTGTATGGCCTTAACGTCCGCCCCAGCACAAAAGCCGGAAGAGGCCGCTCCGGCAATCACTAGACCTTTGAGAGCGGAATTGGCCTCCACCTGTTTGAGTGCATTGTCGAGCGACTCCATTCTCGGGAAGGAGAGCACGGGAATCTTCGCGTCCGCCGCCCCTAGGAAAAGAAAGGCCACATCGGTCCGGATTTCCAAAACTACTTGCTCTTGGTCGGCAAGTGCTTCCATAGATTTTCCCCTAGAATTGTCGCATTAGCGGCTGTAGTAAATAAATCCCCGGTTAAAACGGTCTAAGCATCATGGTGAAAGCTATCATAGCTTATACATAGGGGGTTTTCTCTTTGCACAAAAAATATTAAGTGCTAGATTTTGTAGGTAATATATTGATAGGTCTTATGAAATTTCAACGTATTTTTGGTTTATTTGTTCTAGACGGAGAGTCTAGCTGGGCATCAAGATGGCTTGTCCGTCGTTTCTCGGCCGCCTGCATCTTTGGAATGGCGCCACTACTGGCTTTCTCGCCTCAAAGTGCAAACGCTGATTGTAGCTGCCAATCAAAACCAGCATTAAAAAGCGCCTATAACAAATCATCGATAGTGCTAGTTGGTCGAGTTCTTGAGCAGAGGAAAACACCGCTCAAACCGGGATTCAACGAAATTAAGATTACCATACTTCGAAAATTTAAAAACAGCGATGAGGAAGTCGGGCGGGAGAGTATTGTTTTGTATACTCCAGATTCCGACGAGAGCTGTGGCGTCACATTCCAGCCAGGTTTTGAATATCTCATCTTCGCTGTAGGCAACCCTGCGTTCTACACAACTACTTCTTGTGACCGAACCGAAGTGCTAGAAAACGCACAAGTTGACCTTCACCGCTTAATGCAGCTCACCAACAACGGCTAACTTCCTGTACTGAATAGCTGCCTCTCTACGACACTGTTGCGCAATTTGTTGGCGCTCATTTTCTTCTCTTACGCCGACAAGTTGAGAATTGTCTTGAGTCGGCAAATCGAGGGCAAAAAAAATGGCGTGAGAGATACCTTCTCCCACGCCATCACTGTATTGCTCGCTACGTACTAGAGCAATGCACGAAACTTGTCAGCAAGATCCGTTGCTTCCCAAGAGAAGCTACCATCGGCACCAGGCTCACGCCCAAAGTGACCATACGCTGCAGTTTGCGTGTAAATTGGCTTCAACAACTGAAGCTGCTCGATGATGCGCTTTGGTGCGAAATTGAAATGCTCAGTAATTTCAGCTTCGATTCGCTCTTCAGGTACTTTCCCAGTTCCAAAAGTATCAACAAGAATCGAGACTGGCTCAGCAACTCCAATTGCATATGCAACTTGTATTTCGCATTTGTCGGCCAGGCCGGCAGCTACGATATTCTTCGCGACATACCGCGAAGCATATGCAGCAGAACGGTCAACCTTGCTTGGGTCTTTCCCGGAGAAGGCTCCGCCACCGTGACGACTATAACCACCATAGGTATCAACGATGATCTTTCGACCGGTTAATCCAGCGTCAGCATTCGGTCCACCAACAACAAAACGTCCCGTTGGGTTGATTAAGTAGCGAGTCTTGTCCGTGAGAAACTTCTCAGGAATAACTTTCTTCGCCACTTCTTCAATGACTAATTCCTGAAGCGTCGCATTGTCTACTTCTTCAGTGTGCTGCGTCGATACTACGATTGTGTCGATGTAATCAGGTGACCCATCTTTATATCGAACAGTAACCTGCGACTTGGAATCAGGGAGAAGAAAATCAACTGAACCAGAGTGACGCACCTGAGCGAGCTGCTGTACAAGCCGATGAGACAAGGCGATTGGCAAAGGCATTAACTCAGGAGTCTCATTGCAAGCAAACCCGAACATAAGCCCTTGGTCGCCGGCGCCTTGATCACTGTAGGCACCCTCTTCTTCGTTTACGCCTTGCGCAATATCAGCAGACTGTTGGCTAAGATTCATCAGAACCGCCACGCTGTTGGCATCGCAACCACACTGAGGTGAAGTATATCCAATGTTGCGCAAGGTCTGACGAACAACATCATCGTAATTCACTTTCGTATTAGAGGTGATCTCCCCAGCCAACATTACCATGCCGGTCTTAACCAGTGTCTCACAAGCAACCCGACTCTTGGGATCATCGGTGAGTAGCGCATCAAGCACTGCATCACTAATTTGATCCGAAACCTTATCGGGGTGCCCTTCTGAAACTGATTCTGAGGTAAAAAGGAATGACTTCTGATCCATAACAAACTCCAATTATACAAATAAATACTAAGCAATAGGTTTCTTCAATTCGCTACAATGAAGCGAAGCACAAAGATTCTATGGTCGACTACAAAGCGAGTTTTTAAGCCGTACTACACCAAAGAGCGTCCGGCGGACCTCGCATAGAAAGTATTGGATCTGTCCAATCTTCGGGAGATGAATTGATGGATGAAAAATTAGAGGAAGGAAACTGCAACCACAACGGACGTAAGGACGCTGCTGGCGGCGAACTCCCCGAACCCAAGCTACGCAGGATAAGCCCCGCGAGATCCGGCTGATTCATAACACATATCTCCCAAAATAGGGTATCCAAACAGCCTAACCCCCCGAAAACACTAGGGAGTTAAACTAACGACTTCTCGCGACCGTACTAGCAATGGTGGATTAGGTCAAGAAATTCGGGTTTTTGAACTGTGGTTTTTGAATAGGTGCCAGCCACCTACTCAGCGAACCTTTTCGAATAGGTGCCAGCCACCTAGTAAGCAATCCGGAGAAAGACGGAGCAAAAAGCCAAAGCTAGGCCCCAGGGCATTGAGTCAAACCCGCTCAATATCTCTATGGGTGAGGCTAATGTCTAGTTTCTTGGACTGTAGGATCTCGGAAAACCGCTCACCGAGCGCGACTGAGCGATGCTTGCCACCTGTGCAACCTATCGCGAGAGTTAGGTATCTTTTCCCCTCCTCTTGATATTTCGGAATCAGGAATTCGAGTAGTGCCATATATTTGCTAAGAAACTCGTCGGCATCGCTTCCAGTAAACACATAATCCTGGATTTTTTTATCGACACCTCTCAAAGGGCGCAGTTCCTCGACGAAGTGTGGGTTGGGAAGGAATCTTACATCTATCAAGAGGTCAATGTCGTGAGGCACTCCATATTTAAACCCAAAAGAGAGAATATGAAGTTTTAGGCTATTTGTATGCCGAGCATCGTCCTCAATACGGCGCCTCAATTCATGGGGCGAATAATTCGATGTATCGATGATTCGATCGGCTGCTACTCGGAGATCTGCAAGTAATTCCCTCTCTCGCTCAAGTGCTTCAGCAATGGTCTTAACAATGCTGCTTCCTTGCAACATAGGGTGTGGTCTACGAGTTTGACGAAATCGTGTAGCAACAACCTCCTCCTGACACTCCAAGAAGAGGAGGGAGACAGTCACGCCCGCATCACTCAAGCGAACCATTGCTCTTCGGATCAACTCAACAGATACAGCGTCTCGACAATCAACGAGCAATGCATATCTATTTCTCCTATCGCTGGGGGGATTTTCAGCATCTGAAGTTGTCTCTTTTTGAGCACTGCTCAGTTCTGAGATCAACAAATTGACGAAATGCTCAACCAAAGGGGCTGGAAGATTATCGAGGCAGAAAAAGCCTACATCTTCATAAGCATTAAGCGCAGTCGACTTCCCGGATCCGGAAATACCGCTAACTATTACTAACTCGATTCCGTCCTTTCGACTCACGACTCGGCTTAGGTGACCTTCTCGACTCCTAGGGACTAAAGTAACTCTTGCTTCACCTTATGATGCTTCACGCTCTTGTCCTTCTGACGGCGGAGCTGCTCACTGACAGTATCTATAACTTTATCTATCGCTGAATATAGATCGTCAGTTGTCGCACTTCCTGAAGCATCAAACCCCTTAGAGTGTACTAACACTTCAGCTAGATGATCTCGTTTCTGAACAGAAAGCACAACCTTTACTTCTGTTTCATACCGAACGTATTTTTTCAACACAGAAGTCAGTTTTTCAGTAGCATATTTCTTCAGAGATTCGGAAGAATCTGTCTGACGAAAAGTTACTGCAATATTGATTGGAACATTAGCATTCGGCATCCAAAACCCTCTATATTAAGTCATTGAATATCTTCACGTAAAAAGACGGAAGAACAAAGCTTCTAATTCACCCTCTCCACTCTACCAAATAAACGACAGAAAATTAATTAATTTGTTATCATTTTATCAGAAAGGAAAAACCGCTTAAAACATCTTCTTTCGACGGCTGGAAGAGAGAACTCCCATCATTTCACGATACTTTGCAACTGTTCGCCTCGCGATATCTATTCCTTCGGATTTGAGCACGTTGGCGATAGCTTGATCGCTCATTGGCTTCTTGGGGTTTTCAGCACTAATAAGCTCTCCGATTCGGCGCTTTACTGACTCCGAGGAAACACTTCCGCTGTCGGTCTTTAGCCCGGAACAGAAGAAAAATTTCAGTTCATACACACCCTGGGGGGTATGAACGTATTTATTGGTCGTTACTCGACTAATAGTAGACTCATGCAGCCCAACAGAAGCAGCGATATCTCGTAAAACCAACGGACGAAGCGCCGAAACACCTTGTTCAAGAAACTCGCGTTGGTATTTCATTATGCTTTCTGTAACCCGAAATATCGTCTGTTGACGCTGGTCGATACTTTTTATCAGCCAAGCGGCAGCTTTTAGCTTCTCCTGTAAGTAGCTTTTATCAGAACCTACCGAGACTTTCCCCTCCAACAAGCGCTGATACTCCGGATTCAGCCGCAACTTAGGCATACCCGATTCATTCAGTGAAACAACGTAGTCATCACCCACTTTACGCACATAGACGTCTGGTGTGATGTAAATTGGCATTTCGTCGATAAAGGGTCGACCCGGGCGAGGCTCCAGCTTTTGGATTGCTTTGACCGCTTCGAACACTTCATCGATATCGACCGACTCAGCCTGTGCAATACTATCGAATTGGCGATGCTCAACAGCCGAGAGGTGTTCTGACACGATTCGCCAGGCCAGACTTTCGTATTGGCCAAAGTGTTCTAACTGAATCAATAGGCACTCACGCAAATCGCGTGCGGCTATTCCTACGGGGTCCAATGACTGGATAATACCTAAGACGCGTAGGATATCCTCCTCATTTCTGTCACAGAATTTTACTAGCTCATCAACAGTGCAAGACAAGTAACCATTTCGATCCAGGTTTCCAATAATCTGCACAGCAACATCTTCGTCGAGTTCTGGAAGATCTGTCGTTCTTAACTGCCAAAGCAAGTGGCTCGACAGCCCCTCTGGACTTTGCAATGTACTTTCGATCGAACTGCGGCGATCGGATTCCGTACCGTTTGCTCGAGAAGCACGATACCCGAAATAGTCACCTGGTGGTTGATCATCGGGAGTCTGACGACTGCTTTGACTTGTATCCCAGTTTTGAGAAGGAGGGAGGGAATCACCGTCCTCACGAACATCTTCGAGGACTGGATTACTTAGTAACTCTTTTTCAATAACTTCTAGATAATCGAGACGTCCTAGCTGCAGCAGTTTAATCGCCTGCTGTAGCTGTGGCGTCATTACCAAAGTTTGGCTGAGTTTCTGACTTAGCTTGATTTCAAGCGCCATATATTGCGTTCCGTAAAGACTTATCAATTGCCCTCGCGGCGTCAGCTCTGTTCAAACCAACGCCCCACAGTAACATAGTCGACAGAAATAACGCGAAATTGAACAGTTCCTTGGTGGTCTTACCTAATCAAATGGTTTTCCTAGTGTTTCCCCAGCCTTAGCCTTGTCGATTCTAATCGTTGTATGCGCGTCTGCGACAAGATTAATAGGTGCCAAGCACTTATTCCTCCAGCGAACGAAACACTTCTCGTCTCCGGACGAAAATTGCATAGAGCGTAACATGGACAATTCTCGGAGAGAGTGATGGGAAGATTTAGAAGAAAATTTCGCAAAGGTGAGGCATATTTCGTTACCTGCAGAACGGCGGAAGGGCTGCCGTTTGTCCCGAACGCCTATATATCCAATATACTGCTAGGATTAGTGGCTCGCGCCCAACATCTGTATCCCCACGTTAGCGTCTGCCATTTTATTTTCATGAGTAACCACTATCACTTTATTGTCACTCTAGATGGAGATGCTACTGAGATGAAGCGATTTTTCGGATATTTAAACGGAGAAATCGCAAGCTGTATCAATCGACTTCAAGGAGTCGCACATCGGAAATTCTGGGCAAAGCGATATGATGCAAAACCGATTCTTACACCGGAAGACGTGATCGAAAAGACCGCCTACATTTACTTAAATCCGGTTAAGGCTGGACTCGTTAAAAAAGTAGATCAATGGGAAGGTGCAAGCTCCCTTAATCTAATGTGCTCCGACGTACCGCACCAATTCAAATGGATTAGTTCTTCTTGTCTAGTCAAACTACCAAACAAGAAGTTCTCTAGTTCGCTACTGAAAAAGTGCTTGGAGCATATTGCCGAGACTCCCAGAGAAAAGTTTCCTCTGAAGCTAAAATCTAGTTCCTGGAAGTTCTGCTTTTCTGAATCTCAGCATTGGTCTGACCAGGAAGTGTCGAGTAAAATCGAACTGATAGTTGAACAAGGCGAGCAGAGGTATGCAAAAATAAATAGCAAAACTGGCAAGGCAGTGGTGGGAATGAAAAACCTGCAGAAGATGAGTATCTATAAAAAATACATCTCAAAGACTTACGGTCGCAACACGCTTTGCATTTGTCACTGTAGAATTTTGGTCGAAAAATACAAACAATTATATAGGGATTTCTGCGCACAATGTCGCGCTGCATGGGATTCAATGATTAGAGGTGACAGTGCAGTTGCTTACCCTCCCGATGCCTTCGTTCCAACACAGAATCCAGCGATTCATAGTTTTACCGAATAAAGAGTTGTCGAAACCCTACTCCATTACCCCCACACGGTATTAATCCCTCCCGAAAATGTAAGAATACGTGTAGTCTTCAATTCAATGCAGCATGGCATTTTAGTAGATTTGACAGAATGAGCGCCTAACACCCTTTTCGCAGAACAAATGTATCGGTAATTCATGCCAAGCCAGACACAATTCGATAAGAGTTTAAATAGGTGGCTGGCACCTATTCTCATCATTGTTGCACCCATCCTGTTTCTAGCACCTGGCGTCCTCTCTGCCGGCTTTATCGTATTAGACGACCCGCAGTATGTTACTGCAAATCCGATGGTACGAAATGGATTCTCCGTGGAGAGCATTGCTTGGGCATTTACAACTACCTACTATGGCAACTGGTTTCCACTTACTTGGCTGTCCTATATGTTGGACTGCCATTTCTGGGGCATAAGTACCACACAGTTACATTGCACCAATTTACTTCTTCACATCTTCACTACACTTTTCTTTTATCGCTTTCTGGTGGTTGGCACCTCTCGCCCCCTGCTGTGCCTCTTTGCCGCACTTGTGTTTGCCGTTCATCCGCTCCATCTAGAGCCAACGGTCTGGATCTCTGGCAGGAAAGATGTTCTCAGTGGTGCACTCTGGATGCTCAGCCTTTTGGCCTATCAGTATTACCTAGCCCGTCCTACAACTAGAAGGTACTTACTGTTCTTCGGTGGCTTTCTGCTAGCAATCGCCGCAAAACCTAACGCAGTTGTCCTGCCCCTTGTGTTACTCGCTCTCGACCTATTCTTTTTTAATCGCGCCGCGGGAGGTATTGACCCGAAACGCTGTATCGCGCTTCTGACAGAGAAAATACCGCTCTTTGCCATCAGCGCGGCACTCACCTTTGCTACCTTTCTCTCACAGGGATCGGCGGGACCAGATATCGAAGCTGGTTACTTGACGCCGAGCACTCGCATCGGCAACGCAATCGTCTTCCTCACCACCTACCTAAAACGCACATTGGCACCCCTCGAACTTACGATTCAATACCCGCATCCACTCGACTCGAACGCAACTTCCCTTGTGTTGCTTTGCACAAGCGTTCTTTTCATCCTTAGTGGGTTGTTTTTCTATTTGCGAAAATCCACACCACTCCTGTTAGCTGGCTGGCTGTGGTTTATAATTGCACTTCTACCGAATTTACAACTAACTCAAGTTGGAAACCAAGCTACAGCCGATCGATACATGTATGTCCCGCTGGCTGGTCTAATCCTCGTATTTATTTGGAGTCTCTCTACTCTAATTGACCGACTTTTTTCTGATCAACAGATGCGGCGAATAGGGGTTGTCCTCTGTGGAAGCACACTCGTCCTCGTGCTTGGCATCCTCTCCGCGCGCCAATTGAAAAACTGGCAGAGTTCCATTTCCCTTTTCCAACACAGCGTTTCTGTCACAGACAAGAACCATCGCGCCCACACCTATCTTGGAGATAGCTATGCAGCAATCGGCCAATGGGACAAGGCCGCTCATTCGTATCGCGATGCACTGAAGATTCAGCCTTACTTCTATCTAGCATTTCAGAATCTGGCGCGAGCGCTAGGCCGACTCAATCGTCTTAGCGAATTGGTAGAAGCAATCCCTACCCAAGAAAATGTGCCGGCACTTAGCTATCAGCAAAATATTGCCCTCGGCAACATGCTGTATCAACTGAGTAAGGTTTCTTCTTCGAGTCAAACCTTCTATGACCGGACTGGAAGTTCTCCAACAATTGCTGCTATCAACCATCTAAGCAAAGCAATTCAACTAGAGCCAAACAATCGCCAAAGCAGTGAATCGGCTTACACGCTCAGTGTTTTACTTTTGCAATCGAAACGCTACGAGGAGGCCTCCAAGAACCTTGCATTGGTTCTGCGCCACCAACCAGATCGGGTCTCGGCACACGTGCTGCGAGCTCTTGCACTACTCGAGCTAGGCCATAAGTCTGAAGCAAAAGAACATATCCAGAAGGCGCTTGCACTCGATCCGAACAACCGAGATGCCGCACAACTATCAAAAAGATTGTAATTGATCTAGAGAGAAAAGCTCTCGCCAAGATAGTATTTTCTGGCCTTCTCAGACGAAGCAATTTCTTCCGGGGTTCCCGTTTCGATGACCTGCCCATTACTTAAGATATAGGCTCGATCGCAAATGCCAAGCGTCTCTCGAACATTGTGATCCGTGATTAGAATTCCAATATCTCGTTGCTGCAATTGACGAACAAGATCCTGTAAATCACCAACGACAATCGGATCGATGCCGGCAAAAGGCTCATCCAGTAACATGAATTTCGGCGAGCACGCTAGTGCTCTTGCTATTTCTACACGCCGTCGCTCACCACCCGAGAGCGAGAAGGCCCGACTTTCAACTACTTTCTGAAGGTTAAGTTCTTCAATTAGAACGTCATGACGTTCACGCTGCTTGGCCCGATTGTTTTTGTATTCCGGCAGAATCTCAAGCACTGCAAGAATATTCTCAGAGACCGTTAGCTTTCGAAATACCGAAGGCTCCTGTGGTAAGTATGCGAGGCCACGTCGAGACCGTTCAAACATTGCTTCGTCAGTAACATCAATTCCGCCAAGCGTAACACGGCCTTCATCAGGGCGAACCAATCCAACTGCCATATAGAAAGTCGTAGTCTTGCCAGCGCCGTTCGGGCCGAGCAAACCAACTATCTCACCAGGGAGCACGCGAAGTTGCACGCCGTTCACAACGCGGCGTTGGTTGTATGACTTGACTAACCCCTCACAGACCAGTTCTTGACTCACGCCTATGCACCCACAGCAATCTTAAGACTCGTCCGAATCAGATCGTTCATCTTTACGTTCTCGCAATGCACCCAAGCCGCCGCTAGAGGCAACTCCAGTCTGCTCATCAGTCTTGATTACTTTAACCCGTACATTCCCTTCGGCTTCACTGCGATCCTCATCAACAAACATCGTGATCTTGTCCGCAGAAAGAGCATTTCCTCCACGAGCCAGCTCCGGGCCTTCAGTCAACTCAATAATCGCTGCCTTTACCGTATACATGGCGCGATTCGAGCTAGCTCGCATGTCTTCACCCTGCGTGATAACCACATTCCCTCGACATAACACAGTCTTGAGTTGATTATCCTCATCGTAGGTCCCGATCATCGAGTCACAGGTGATTCGCAAATCTCCCCGCACAATCTCGACATTGCCGTCGTAGGTAAACACTCGCTTCTTCGCATTGAGACGCAGTGAGTCGGACTTCACATATAGGGGAGCTCCCTTATCGTCTTTCGAATTTTCGAACAGCCCCTTAATGCCAGTCGGTTTGGAGTCTTTTTCTTCAGATGGGGAGGTCTCAGTAACAGCTTCGTCTTGAGCAAGTGAGCACAACGGAAATAGCGCGCCCCAGATCAAACACCCACTGAAGTACATCAACAACAGGCTGCGCATTCTGTCACAATTAAAAAAAGAAACGTTCTGTAAATAGCCAATCATTCGCTACCCGGTAGTAAGAATCCGTCCTGTGGTGCCTTCGCCTCATTAGTAAATACTGAGACAACATTTTTAGAAATCTTAATTACTTGTGCCTCGAGATTTGCGGTAAGCTCTTCCCCTTCGATTGAATACCCCTTCCCCTGAATCTCCACCCGCTCTGGGGCAACAATTTTCCCTGCAGCCACATCATAGACCGCTAGTTCTGTCTTGAGGACCAATCCATTGTCCAATGCAACGATAATATTGCCCACGAGCTCGGCACGTGCGAGGGCCTCATCTTGGGAAAGAAGCTTAGCGGATTTGGCTTCGAGCCGCACCTTCGAATCCTTTTCTCTGTGGACGATCAGGTCCACATCATTCAAGTGAGTGACACCTTCCTTACTATAATACTGGGCATCCGTTGCTTCGACCTCCCAAACCGGTCTCCCATTCTTAACCGCTACTCGACGAAACTCCTGTAAGTGCAATCGAGATCCACCAGAGCCGGGCTCAGCCATACCAGCAAACTGATCTGAGCCCGATGCGAAAGCATCCTCTGTGGTAAAAATTGATTTACGCTTACTCGAACGGAGAGAAACGGTAAGCACCACATAGCCACAAAATAGCAGAATTGATGCGAAGCTAGCTTTCCTAAGAATTTCCCGAGAGAGTCTCATCGCGAATCCGTATTACCCGCCTGCGCCCACTCGGCGCGTTGCAAGAGGCAACTCTGAAAGAGTTTTGACGTCACGCAACAAATCGTCTAACTGGCTAAGGGGTACCATATTCGGACCATCGGATGGCGCATTCTCTGGATCATCGTGGCATTCAAGAAACAAAGCATCCACCCCACATGCGACCGCTGCTCTGGCCAGCATAGGTACATACTCTCTATTTCCCGAGGAAGTTCCAGAACTGCCACCCATTATTTGAACTGAATGGGTTGCATCAAAAACAACGGGACAGCCTGTAGCAGCCATGATTGCAAGCGAACGAAAATCTACGACCAGCTCCCGATAGCCAAACACGCTTCCACGCTCACACAACAGAACGGATTTATTTCCCGATTCGCCTATTTTTTCCACGGCAAACTTCATGTCAGCAGGATGCAAAAACTGACCCTTTTTGACCATCACTGGCAGACCACTCTTTGCTGCCGCTACGAGCAAGTCAGTTTGCCGGCAAAGAAACGCCGGGATCTGCAACACATCCAAAACTTCAGAAGCTGCGGCAACTTCGCTCGGCAAATGAACGTCACTGACCACAGGAACGCCGAATGAACTTTTTACTTCCTGTAGTATGCGCAATCCTTCGTCTGAACCAACACCGCGAAACCCCGAGAGTGAGGTTCGATTGGCTTTATCATAGGAAGATTTAAAGACGAGAGGGAGCCCAAGCTGCGACGCCTTGGTTGAGATAGCCTCTGCCATGCGCATAACGTGGTCTCTCGACTCGATGACACAAGGGCCACACAACAAAGCCAAAGGGGACTCCCCTCCAACGCTCAAGGAGCCAGTCTCGGACTTACCAACTACAACCGTGGTCGAAGAATTCATTAAGGAAGACCCTTACATTGCTATTCAATAACCGTCGTATGCAGACGGGACATCGCTCTACTGTATTCACAACGACGAGTACTACCGGGCGAGATTAGCGCAGATACGGGTGAAAATCGAGCCTACTACCGAGTCCCAGAGGCCGCTCGTTTCAAGGAGGAGAGTTCTGCCTCACTTGATTCGCTGGTCTGACCCTCAGCTGTTCCGGTGGCGTCCGCTACTTTAGTGGTTGTGCACAATTGATCTCGATATTTCTTAGAAGCTCCGATGAAGCTTTGAAACAACGGATGAGGCTTCAAGGGTCGCGATTGAAACTCGGGATGGAACTGTACCCCGACAAACCATGGATGATCTTTCACTTCAATAATTTCAACTAAAGTGCCATCGGGTGAAACACCCGACATGGTCATTCCCTCAGCTTCCATCTGCTCGCGATATTTAGTGTTAACTTCAAATCTATGTCTATGTCGCTCCGATATCGACGTAGTCCCATAAATCTTTTCGGCAAGGGTCCCTGGCTTTATCTCGCAAGGATACGCGCCTAATCTCATGGTCCCGCCTTTTTCAGAAACGCCTTTCTGCTCTTCCATCAAATAGATCAGCGGATGTTGAGCTTTCTCATTAAATTCTTGGCTAGAAGCATCTTTCAATCCGAGTTTGTTTCGGCCAAATTCTAACACCGCCATTTGCAGGCCGAGACATATTCCTAAAAACGGAATATTATTCTCTCGAGCATAACGGATAGCTTCGATCTTTCCTTCAGTCCCCCTTGCGCCAAATCCCGGTAGAACTAAAACCGCATGCGCATTCTTCAAGGTTTCCGGAATTCCTTCTGACTCAATCAGCTCTGAATCTACATATTCAAGCTCGACACTGCAGTCATTGGCTATTCCACCATGCACGACTGCCTCGTGGAGACTCTTGTACGAATCACCAACGTCGACGTATTTGCCGACCATCGCCACCACGACTTTACCGTACTTTGGCGATCGAACTCGTTTAACAACATTCTTCCAAGGTTTTAAGTCTGGGGCACTGGCCCAAATATTGAGCTTTTCGGCGATGCGAGAATCGAGTCCTTCTTTATTGAGAACCAGCGGCAGGTCATAGATACTAGCAACATCTTCTGCACAAATGACCGAGTCGATATCAACATTGCAAAATAGTGAGATCTTCTCCTTGGCCTTCCGATCCACTGGCTGCTCAGAACGAAGCACGATGATATCAGGCTGAATTCCAACGTTCGTGAGCTCTTTCACGGAGTGTTGTGTCGGCTTCGTCTTTAGTTCACCAGCAGCTGAGATAAATGGCACTAACGTAAGGTGAACATACAAGACGTTTTCATGCCCGACATCTGCACGGAATTGCCGTATCGCTTCCAAGAACGGGAGTCCTTCGATGTCACCGACCGTGCCACCAATCTCGCCCAGAATGATGTCGTTGCCTTCTCCAGCAATCTTCAACCTGCGCTTAATTTCGTCTGTGACATGCGGAATGACCTGAACAGTCCCGCCGAGATAGTCGCCACGCCGTTCTTTACGAATTACATGGTCATACACCTGACCCGCCGTAAAATTGTTGATTTTACGCATGGTCGAGGAGAGGAACCGTTCATAATGGCCAAGATCGAGGTCAGTCTCAGCCCCATCTTCGGTCACAAAAACTTCCCCATGCTGAAACGGACTCATGGTCCCAGGATCAACGTTTAAGTAGGGATCTACCTTGCAGATCGTGACGTTGAGACCGCGGCTTTCAAGCACGGCCGCTAAAGATGCACACGTTAGGCCCTTTCCTAAAGAAGAGACCACACCACCTGTGACAAAAATATATTTTGTCGGTCTAGAATTCATCGCTGACACACTGCAAATTTGCTCAACCTTCCCATACTCAATTAGGTTTGACCAGTTTGAACTTACGCAAACCACTAACTTTATAATAGGTGCCAGGCACCTATTATAAGGCCAGGTAACTTGCTAGAATTACATAGTTAAAATCTAGGGTTGAACCGCAATCTTACGCGCTGCCTCTAGGTCATTGGGTGTATCCACTTCCAAAGAACCCTCAGTAAGAGCCGGATCTACAATATGGGCAGCAATTTTATGCCCTTTTTCTAATAAACGCAACTGCTCAAGCTTCTCTATCTCTTCTAACGGGCTGAGTTGGCTGGATTCGTATTCCGCTAAGACCTCTGGCTTAAAGACGTATAACCCGAAGTGTTTGTAGCCATAGAGTGTGCGAGTCTCACCTGACGAGTCTGTGTAGTTTGGCCAGTCACCATCTCTACTATGGGGGATTGGCGCGCGTGAGAAATACAAAGCCTCACCTTCAGCCGACACTACTGCTTTTACATCTGAAGCGGCAAGATAGGCTTCCTTAGAGAATATCGGTGTTGCTGCTGTGGCCATAGAGCAGTTCCATTTCTTCTCAATGAAAAACTCTATCGCTCCATCAATGAGCTCATGTCGTATAAACGGCATATCGCCCTGCACATTCACTATCAGATCCCAATCCCCTTCGACCAATTTACTCGCTACAGCAACTCTTTGCGATCCCGTCGTTATATCCGAGTCGGTCATCACAACTTCACCACCAAAACCCTGCACTACTTCGGCGATTTCCTGGCTATCGGTTGCAACACAGATCTTCGTAATGCGCTTTGATTTTCGAGCACAATGCCAGACGCGCTCAACTAACGTCATTCCGTCTATTTCTGCCAGGGGTTTACCGGGGAGGCGTTGAGAGGACATTCGTGCCGGAATTATTGCCAAAACTTGAACTGAATCAATATTCATTTTACATCCACTCATTCTGACAGTTTAGCACCTTAATACATGCGCTCCTGATATATTCGCTTTCTTCTCGTTGAAGCTGCCAATTCTCTGTAGAGAACTCCACGAAATATAAATACGTAATAAACCACCCCAAGACCTATGCACAGACCTACACCCAAACTTACCCAATTACCAGTTGCGTGAAAGGCAAGAAGAAGAAACTCAAGTAAGCGAATCGGGTTAACCATTGCCAACATAAACCCGAGTGAAACCGCTGTCGCTTTACTGATTAAAAATAACGGCAATCCGACTACGATAAACGGAACCAGCCACTCTACGAAATTCTCTCTCATAAACTCGAAACTATCAGCAAACAGCTGGAGGCTGTGGTTGGTTCGCTGGTAAATCACCTCTGGCAAAACGTTAAACAATACTGCCATCAACAAGCCGACGACTGCGACGACAAATCCCTGCTGCAGAATCGCCCCAAAAAGCATGTCGAACAGAAAGAAGATAAACATCACACCGATGACCGGACCAAAGAGTTGAGCTGTCTTTGGCCAAACCTCGGAGAGGATTAGACGGTCGTTATCAACCGCCGATGCAACGCTGCCAAGGTAACAACTCACGAGTAGTGCCAACAGCAGACCTGCCGCAAAGCCTCCGGCCATACCGAACGCCATAGTAAGCGGCACCACAATTGACGCAATTAGCAATAGCGCAATGTGGAGAAAAATTACTCTCCAGTTGGTCAACCAAGCTTTCCCTGCTTCAAGGAGCGCGGTTTGATACATGCGAAGAGTTGCTCGCAGCAATAGCTGGACATCAGACATGAGCTAGCTTTTTTTAGCTGTCGAACGCTTGCCACGAGAGCGCGACCGGCGTCGCCGAGGTTTCTTCTTGGACTCCCCGCGTTTTGAACCCCCGGACGCCTCTTTCCACAGTTCAAACGCATTCTTGGCTTGTTCTCCAGAACTTGTGAGCTCTAGTAACAACAACGCGTCGGTGAAATAGGAGGCTCTCATGAGCGTTCTCGCAAAGCTTCCTTCCGGCTTACTCAGAACCATGTGATAGCGAGCAACAATTAGTTGTTCCATGCGTTCGCGTTCTTTGCGTGGCACACCTATCGGTTCGAAATAATCATTAATGAAAAGCATCAAGGGACTTGCTGTTTTCTTACGTCGAGTCTTTGGGCGAGACACGCTAAATTGCGGCTTAATCGACTGGAATTCACTCTCGTCGTCATCGTGGTGACGAAGTTCACTCGTCCAGTAATCCGATATCAGATCATCCTCAGACTCATCACCTTCCGGCAACACATCAAACAAAACGCTCGCAAAAGCCACTGCAGCGCTCACCGGCCGACCCTGCGCGAAGCGTTCATCCAATTGTTTCAATCGAGGTTCCACTATTGACCAGGTTTTCCCCCGATCGGTTTCCAACGCTTGAGCAAGACTGGGGAATAAATGACGCAGCAATTTCGAGTCATCGAGAAGCCGAAACGAAGATCGCGCGTAGCCGCCGAGTAGTTCTCGTTGGAACTCCTCATACACTCGAGCTCGAGGACAAAGAAGAATGGACTCATTCATCTCACAGAGTGCTTCGTAGGTTACTGGTTCTATAGTAAAATCAGTTCGTGCAGCATGACGAATGGCCCGAATCATCCGCACCGGGTCTTCAGTAAAACGAACGTGAGGTTCACCGATAATGCGGATCACCTCGTCGCGGAGATCTCTAATACCACCTACGTAGTCAATGACTGAAAACGATTCTAGATCATAAAACAGTCCGTTGATCGTCAAGTCACGACGGACGGCATCGGTCTGTGGATCGCCATAGGTGTTGTCGCGCGCAAGCGTTTGAACTTCTTCGAGGTCCTGCACTTCAGTCATAGATCGAAACGTAGATACCTCAATAATTTTATTACCCTTAAAATAGACGTGGTTCATTCGAAACCGACGTCCAATAATCCTACTGTTTCGAAAAAGGGCCCGAACATCCTCTGGTTTCGCGTCAGTACTGAGATCGAAGTCTTTCGGAGTGCGTTCAAGCAAGAGATCGCGAACGCCACCACCGACTAAAAACGCCTTGTACCCATGCCGAATTAATCGACGCATGACCTTTAGACAATCTGGATCGATATTTTTTCGAGATATGATGTGCTCATCTCGCGGCAGCACCTCTGGATCTCCCGGTAAATTCGAATCAGAATTTGTTTCTTGCCCATCAGGATCACGTCGCCGTACATTCTCGCGATCGGCAGACCGCCGACGACCCCTTCCCCGCCCTTTCGCGTTCGAGTTCTTACTCGTGCGTCGAGGCTTCTGATCCACTTCAGGTGCATCAGGCTGTTTACCCAAGTCATCAATCATCACTGCTTGCCGACAGAAACTGTTCGGCCTCCACTCCCTTACTGCTTGCTTACCACGCTCGCTGCTTCGGCAAGCGTTGGCAACAACTCATCCACGTCGGCCTTCGAAAAGGTAAGGGCTGGTCTCAATCGAATAGTATTCAGACCGGCCTTCAAAACTAACACATTTCGCTTATAACACTCGCGAAACAATTCATCTCTTTGTTCCATGCTACTCACATCAAAGGCGCACATAAGTCCTTTTCCACGAGCATTGCTCAGCATTGAGGTCGTGCCTTGCCTACATAAATCTACTAATCCCTCCTGCAAATAAGCACCAACCTCCGCGGCGTTTTGCACGAGATTATCTTCTTCAATAATTTCCAGGTATCGCTGGCTGCGAACCATATCTGCGAGACCACCACCCCAGGTGCTATTTAATCGAGAAGGCTCTTCGAAGACATGATCCTCGACCTCCTCAACTCGCTTATTGACCATTATACCGCAGACCTGCATCTTCTTACCAAAACAGATCACATCGGGTTCAATGCCGTAATGCTGGAACGCCCACATTTTTCCAGTGAGTCCCACACCACTCTGCACTTCGTCGTAAATAAGCAAGGCTTCATGTTCATCAGCTAAATCACGTAGCGTCTGGTGAAATTCTGGACGGAAATGATTATCTCCCCCCTCACCTTGGATCGGCTCGATAAGAATGGCTGCGATGTCGTCAGGGTACTGATCGAAAGCCTGCAACATTTGTGCGACTGATTGTTGCTCAGCTTCTATCACTGTTTTTAAATTCTTCTCGTCGAGTGGGAACCTAGCTTTGGGATTCAATACTCGTGGCCAATCAAATTTCGGAAAGTATTTCGTTTTTCGAGGATCGGCTGTGTTCGTCACACTCAAGGTGTATCCACTCCTCCCATGAAATGCTTGTTTGAAGTGGATGATCCTCGTTCCGAGCTCACCGCTAATACCCTTGGCGAGATTTTTGCGCACTTTCCAATCGAAAGCGGTCTTCATTGCGTTTTCAACTGCCAGTGCACCGCCTTCAATAAAGAATAAATGCGGATAGGCTTCAGGACGGGCAATTCGGGCAAAGGTCGAAACAAAATCAGCTAACTCTTTTGTATAGAAATCAGAGTTCGCAGGCTTACTGAGCGCAGCGCGTAGTAGCTTCTTTTCGAAATTCGGGTCGGCCATCTTGGGATGATTAAAACCGAGTGTATTACTGGCTATATAGCTAAAGCAATCTAGCCACTCGCGACCATCTCTCGCATCAACCAGCCGGTTGCCGTGACTTTTTTCAAGATCAACGACAATCGGCACCACATCAACTAGTAGATGCTTACCGATCTCATCTATTACGTTTTCGCTAGAAATTTGGCTCATCCTCGCGGTGTTAGTCTATGACCGCTATTAGGTCAGTAAATCAATAAAGAATAGCTGTCGCTCTCTTGCACACATAGTATGGTTAATGGGCGTCAGTCATCCCACGATTGCATCTTAAATCGCTAGAACAACGAAGCCAAGCAGACATTTGCGCTAAAACCGCTTTTCGACTGACGAACGAGGACTGAGGAAATGTCTGGGAAGCTCACCTTCTATTGGTATATTAGAAACTTCAACAACAACGAGCCAGCACAGTTTTGCAATGAAAGACCTTACTAAACTACTCAACAGCCTCGACCTTGCCGATGAGAACAGCGGTAGCTTTGATGGTTCTTGGAGAAACGCCGCAACAGCTACAAACTCCATCGAGAGCCGCTCTCCGATAAACGGCGACCTTTTGGCGAAAGTTCAAGTATCAACCCAAGAGGACTACGATGCAGTTGTTCAGTCAGCGGAAGAGACATTCCTGCGCTGGCGGATGCACCCCGCACCAAAGCGTGGTGAACTGATTTATGATCTCGGACGGGAATTTCGTCGACTAAAGTCTGAGCTGGGCGCACTTGTCACTTGGGAAATGGGAAAGATCCTCCCTGAAGGCGAAGGAGAGATTCAAGAGGTAATAGATATAACCGATTTCGCGGTTGGACTTTCTCGTCAGCTCTACGGGAACAGTATGCACTCCGAACGTCCGAAACATCGGATGTATGAACACTGGCATCCCATTGGTCCGGTCGCAGTCATTACCGCATTCAATTTCCCAGCAGCCGTTTGGGCTTGGAATGCAGCGATTGCCGCAGTATGTGGAAACACTGTGGTATGGAAACCGTCTGAACTGACCCCGCTTATTGCCATTGCGATAACGAAAATTAGTCAAAAAGTGGCCGAGGCACATGGCTTTCCGGGCTTGTTCACCCTCCTCACCGACGAAACTGCCGGTATAGGAAAGAAAATAGCCTCCGATACCCGATTCCCCCTCGTGAGTGCCACTGGCTCCTGTGCAATGGGTCGAAGTGTGGGTCAATCAGTTGCAGCGCGGTTAGGACGAAGCTTGCTTGAGCTTGGCGGCAATAATGCACTTATCATTTGCGAAGACGCCTCTCTCGATCTAGCTGTCCGCGCAGTGTTGTTCGGAGCAGTTGGCACTGCAGGACAGCGCTGTACTACTACTCGTCGTGCTATCATTCATCAAAGTGTGCAAGGCGAATTCATCGATCGCCTCAAGAAAGCCTATTCACAAATACGAATTGGCAATCCCCTTGAAGATGGTGTGCTTTGTGGCCCTCTCGTACATCAGCGGGCAGTAGACAGTTATCATCAGGCTATTAAAGCGATCAAGGATCAGGGTGGCCAGATACTCTGCGGTGGCAAGTCGGTCGAGGGGCTCGATTCCGATCTCTATGTTGAGCCGACTATAGTGCTGGCCAAGGCCGACATGCCGATTGTCAAAGAGGAGACTTTTGCTCCTATCCTCTACCTCATTCCGTTCGCTGATATAGAGCAGGGCATTGAAATTCAAAACTCGGTCCCCCAAGGCCTGAGTTCGGCAATACTCACCGATAGTCTACGCAATGCCGAGCGTTTTCTTTCTCATCGCGGATCGGATTGTGGAATTGCCAATGTGAACATTGGAACCTCAGGAGCTGAGATTGGCGGTGCCTTTGGCGGCGAGAAGGACACGGGAGGCGGACGGGAGGCCGGTTCAGACTCCTGGAAAGCTTATATGCGTCGACAAACTACGACGATCAACTGGGGTGATAGCCTGCCACTCGCTCAGGGAATCAAATTTGAGTAGGACACGAAAGTCTGATCTCAAAGCTATAACAAACCGATACTGTTGCTATCATAATGAAACAACCCTCTACCTCCAAAACATAACTTCTTTGAGAACTCCGCAATGGTGTTCTTCTTCTTCCTCGGTGTGTGTCCGAGCAAGAACCCGTCTTAGAAACTGTGAGATCGAACAGTAGGCGGGAGAAGAGCTCTGTGGATGGTTGTTGTGTTAGCTAAATAAATAAAAATAAGGAGTGGTTTAATGTCTACTTCACTGACGTCTAATCGAGGGCGATTAGAGAAGTGCGGTCTCGCGATTGCTGTGGCTTTGGGAACTATAGGAGGACTGAGTCAGAACGCCCATGCGGTGACGACTGAGTTCGCGCTAGAGGGTTACCTCAATGCACCGATTATTGCGGAACGCACGCATTCAACTGGAAACACGCATTTTGTGTTCCAACAATATATTGACAGGGGAGATTTGATTCTTTCCTACGACGATAACAACACGACTGGTATCGGAGATGACATCGTTCGAATAAACGGCACGACAGAAGGTGGCGTTTGCCACAGAAGTCAAGATTGTCGTCGATCGGCCAACTTTCATCGATATCACAGAACGGGGGACGGAGTGTACTTTGGTTCAGGAGATTTTTCCTGGGACCTCATGTTTGCAAATCCACTCGCTGGAACCACTGACCCTGGCAACTTTTTGTTTGGAGCTCAGGACGCTGGCGACATAACCCTGCTAAATGCACCGCGAAATGTTCCGACAAACGTCGATGTAATGTTAAAGGAGCATCCTGACCTGCAGTACGCCTTCAAACTGAACCCCGACGGTGACGGGTTTGTCATCTCCTCTTGGTTGTTGACCCAGAACGGCGTCGTATTTGGCCATGCTCGAGCTGAGTCACTGCGAAATGAAGCAGTGTTTAACAGCCATCTACGGGCTTACTGCATCAGCGGAGACTGCCGACAGACCACAGAAGTACCAGAGCCCATGACCATGGGACTTCTCGGTGCGGGATTACTCGGCGGCGTTGGTATACGACGAAGAAAGCAAATGAATTAGGTATTCCTCTTCTACTGGAGACAGCACGCTCCCCCAGGTAGTAATACTTGGGGGAGTTTTTTTTACTTACGATTTTAGACCACGCAATGATTCCAACTCATCCAGTAAATCGTCTCTGATTTCTCGCAGCACCTCTACTGGGGAGCGCTTCGCAGGCCAAAACAGGGAAAAACTAAACAACAATAATTGGTGAAAATAATTATTGGTAAAGTAGCCACAGCCAGCGGCAGCTAAACTTCCGCAAATTCCCATGGCAGTCGACTGCGTCAGCTCTCCAATCAAGCAACCAAGAAGTACATACCATAAGGGAAACAAGACAAAGGCCAACGAGATCTGCCAACTCGCCAATTGGCTCCGATGGGCAGATCGCCTATGAACCAACCGTGCCACAAGCAAATAGGGTATAAGGTGGACCAGGACACCGATCACTACAAAGGGTGAAACGAGCAGTAACCAAAATCGATTAAACTCAAGTTCGAGCCCTTTACTGCCATCCAAACGCAAGGCTGAGGATAAGTGGAGGTATTGGTCAATTCGACGTTCTATTTCTCGAGCCTTCTCTGGATATACTGGTCCAAGACGCTCAACCTCTCGAGCCACCGCCTTGATCCGCATCCGATCATCTTCCCCCTCCCCTCTCGACTGATACAGTTTTGAAACTTTGTTTACCAGGTTGGCGAAGCCAGATGTTTTAACCGTGGCCGTCGCACGTCTTAAGCCATTCTCAATCTCATCGCTTAACAACTTAACCGCCGCTCGGGGATCCGATTCCCAATCCGCCTGATACGAATCGACTCGAATCGGCTTTTCAAACCGAAGAGTGACACTACTCTGCAAACGGTAAAAATCTGAATAGGTAATTCCAACCGGCTGAATCAATAAACCTGCCTGAAAGTCAGCCTCTTGCTCGGTTCGAAAAGCAATACGCGCGGCACCAGTCTTTACAGGAAGCAAGCTGCGCATTGTAGAACTAGCTCCCTCAGGGAAAATCAATACACTGGCACCGTCGGCCAGGCATTTTGCAACATATTCAAAACTGTCTTCGTTATCGACACTCTCATCAGCGTAGTCATGTCGACGCTTCACCGGTACAAAATGAAGCGCGTGTAACAACGCGCTAATCAATGAACCACGGAAAATCGTCGCTTTCGCAATGAACCGCATTGATTGGGGATAGGCACGTATTATCAACAGGGCGTCGAGCATCACGTTCGGATGATTCGCCACAATTAACAGCGGCCCATGCGAAACCGGCGCCACACCTACAATTTTTATCTCGCGAAAAAACTGTCGAGTCGCAAAAGTGACGGCCGGTTTGAGGAGTCGATAGATCATAGGAAAATCGGTGTCAGAGATGAATCTTGCAATTGACCCTCAATTCTATCTATCGATTTCAGAAATACGTCTCTGTCACGTACCTATTCTTCTTGGAGAAACCACTGGACCGTCTTTTCTATTCCAGCCTCGACTTGAACTTCCGGTTGAAAACCGAGATTTGCTTCAGCAACAGCTGTGTCTGCGAGTGAATGACGAACATCACCAGCCCTGAATTCCTTGTATTCGGGCGCTTTGGGCGACGAATCAGGGCGGAGTGTTTTCACATTCTTGGCGAGAAGCGCGTACAACTCATTTAGGGTCGTGCGATTGCCGAGGGCAATATTGTAGACGACCCCAGCTTTGTCTGGAGTTGGGGTACGCGCAGCCAAAATGTTTGCTTGCACCACATTGGCGATATAGCAGAAATCTCTACTGGTTTCTCCATCACCAAAAATGAGACAGGGCTCCCCTTTTCGCATCGCATCTATCCACCGAGGAATAACCGCAGCATAGGCACCTTGCGGGTCTTGACGAGGGCCAAAGACATTAAAGTAGCGAAGGCCAACACATTCAGTGCCATAGCATTCCTGAAACACGCGGGCGTAGAGTTCATTTACTCTTTTCGTAACAGCGTAGGGAGAAAGACAGTTTCCAATGACAGACTCTACCTTCGGTAGACCTTCGCTGTCCCCATACACCGAGCTCGATGAGGCATATACGAATCGTTGGACCTGCGCTTTTCGCGCTGCATCCAACAGTTCCAAAAATCCTGTCACATTAGCGTGATTACTCTGCAACGGCTGCTCGATTGAGCGAGGCACCGAACCAAGCGCTGCTTGATGCAGCACGTAGTCAACACCCTCTAAGGCCTTGGCCATCGTTTCGCTTTCATTTACATCGCTATTGACTAACTGAAACCGCTGCCAGAGCTCTGCACCTACATTTTTCTCAACTTCATCGAGATTGTGCTGATGGCCAGTGGCGAAATTATCTACCCCGACAACGGTCTGGCCGAGCGACAGCAATGTTTCGGTAAGATGCGAACCGATAAATCCAGCAGCGCCAGATACGAGCCAACGTTTCGGTGATTGTCGCAACTCCTCACAAACGGTTTGAAAGGTGGAGGCCATCCGAATAGTATTCCTTCATTCGTCAATAATCTACTGAACGCCTGCTGAGTTTCCCCTGCTGCGTTTCACAGGAGTGTTTCACAAGCAAGCTTGAACAGTCTAGAGCGCCCAATACACCGTGGATGATTTTAGATCATTAGGTGCAAATACCGACTTCACATCGAGCAAGGCACCTCCCGGCTTCAAGAGACCTTCAATTCCACTTGGCCCTCGCTCCAAAAATGGTTTATGCGAAACCGCTAGAATTACTGCGTCGAGATCGCTGAGCGCTTCCCAATCGCAGAGGTCAATCCCGCACTCGGCTTAGGCAAGCTCTGGCTCGACGTAGGGATCGTGCACACTAACCTGCACTCCAAAATCGATTAACTCCGAGACGATACTCGGGACACGACTATTTCGGATATCACTGATATCTTCCTTGAACGTTAAACCAAGCACACCGACTTTCGTATCCTTAATCGCCGTCTTACTCTGGGCAAGAAGTTTGATTGTTTTCTGGGCAATGAACTCGCCCATATGGTCGTTAATTCGCCGACCGGCCGTAATTACATGCGGCACATACCCGAGTTGCTCTGCTTTCGTCGTGAGATAGTACGGATCGACCCCTATGCAATGCCCTCCGACTAAGCCAGGTGAAAAACGCAGAAAATTCCACTTCGTCCCCGCAGCATCAAGCACTGCTTTCGTCGAGATCTCCATTCGATCAAAGATCAAAGCTAACTCATTCATCAGCGCGATATTGAGGTCTCGCTGCGTGTTCTCAATTACCTTCGCCGCCTCAGCCACCTTTATGCTCGAGGCTTCATGAACACCGGCATCAATGATTGAGGCGTAGACGTTTTTGACTATCTCAAGCGTTGCGGCATCTTCCGCTGAAACCACTTTTACAATTCGCTCGAGCGTGTGCTCCGTATCACCTGGGTTGATTCGTTCAGGCGAGTAGCCGAGCTTAAAATCGACACCTTGCTTCAAGCCCGAAACTTCAGCAATGATCGGACCACAAAATTCCTCGGTCACCCCAGGGTACACCGTTGATTCAAACACCGCGATCCCACCCGCCTTAATCACTCGACCGACGAGCTTCGATGCTTCAGCCAACGGAGTGAGGTCTGGACGTCGGTCGGAGTCAATGGGAGTTGGTACCGCTACAACAAAGAACGTAGCACCTTCTAGATCCGCCTCATCCGTAGTGAATGTGATGGGACAGCCCTCAAGGGTGTCGTTTGGAACATCTAGATTAGAGTCCTCTCCCCGCTGTAAAGAAGCGACCCGATCTCGATTGATGTCAAAGCCAACTGTTCCCGGATATTTTCGGGCAAGTGCTAAGGCGACCGGTAATCCAACATACCCCAATCCAATTGCTGCTATTTTTGGTGTCATCTGAAGCTTAAAAGAGTGTATAGACAAACGGGGCGACCGCTGAACCTTCGACCATCACAATCAATGCACCAATGAGAAGCGAAAACATTATGATCGGTGTAAGCCACCATTTCTTTCGAACTCTCATGAAGTCCCAAATCATTGCTACTTTTGATTTAGCCATTGTATTTCCCCAACAAGATGCAATCTTCTTAGTACGGTAAATATGGTCTCGTTCCCGGACCGTCTTTTTCAGTCGGCTCCCAATAGGATTCCCGCTCAGGCTCAATTTTCAAACCTAAAGCGTCTCGACCAATCAGTCTGGTAATCAATGCAATCGGAGTTACTACCATAAAAAAGGTGATCGTTACTATTACATAGGTCATCACCACCGAAAGCTTTTCGCCAAATTTTAGCCAAACTCGCTCGATCGGGCCTAATAATTTGGGAGCAAAAAGCCCCATGAGCAGAAAAAACGCGCCAATCCCAATAGTTATGAGAGCGGTCCAGCGCCCCTTCCAAAGCAACATCCCGCTGATTACCATCAGCACCAGGCACATTATCAGACCAAATTCGCGTAGCCGCTTCAGATCTTTCGCCGCCTTAGTCGAGCTCATATTCCTCTCTCCAATCACCTTGCTCCACCAGCTCCGGCTGATCTTCTTTGCGTAAAATGAAATTCTCCAGCACGAGCACGTCCATCTCTGTTCTCATGAAACAGCGATAGGCATCCTGTGGCGTGCAAACAATCGGCTCGCCCCGTACGTTGAAAGAAGTATTGATCACAACACCGCAGCCAGTCTTCTCCCGAAACTTTTTGATCAACTCGTAGTAGCGCCCATTTACTTCTGGGCATACCGTTTGCACTCTCGCGGAATAATCTACATGTGTGATCGCAGGCACATCACTACGGGGCACATTTAGTTTCTCAATACCAAAGAGCGTTTTCTCTTTCTCACTCATTTCCTTTCGACGCTCTTTGCGAATCGGTGCAACGAGCAGCATGTAAGGAGATTCGCTATCGAGCTCGAAATACTCCGAAGCAACTTCTTCTAAACATGAAGGAGCAAACGGCCTAAACGATTCGCGGTATTTTATCTTCAGGTTCATCGTCGATTGCATCGACTGGCTACGAGGATCTCCTAGTATGCTTCGCCCGCCGAGCGCACGAGGACCAAATTCCATTCGCCCACTAAACCAGCCAACAACTTTCCCGTCGGCGATTGCATCAGCAGCTTCATCAAGCGCTCCGCCATTTTCGAACTGATTATAGGGAATGTTCTCGCTCTTTAACCAGGACTCTATCTCTTGTGCATTATAGGCTGGTCCTAGATATGAACCACTTTGACTGTCTTGTTGATCCGACTTGGCGGTGCGAGGGTTTTCAAGCACTTGATACCAAGTGTGAAGCGCTGCTCCGAGTGCACCACCCGCATCTCCAGCTGCTGGCTGAATCCAAATGTTGTCGAAAATACCGGCGCGCAGAATCTTGCCATTTGCAACACAGTTGAGCGCAACCCCGCCCGCCAGACAGAGATTTCGCTCCCCCGTCTCCTTACGAACATGACGCGCCATCCGAAGCATGACTTCTTCCGTAACATGCTGCACGGAAGCTGCTAGATCCATCTCCCGTTGTGATATCTCTGTCTCCGGTTTCCGTGGCGGACCGCCAAATAGATCAGCGAAACGATCGTTGGTCATAGTGAGGCCTTGGCAATAGTTGAAATACTGCATATCAAGGCGAAACGAACCATCTTCTTTAAGGTCCATCAGATTGTTGAAGATCTGGTCAACATACTTGGGTTCACCGTAGGGGGCTAAGCCCATCACCTTGTACTCACCTGAATTGACCTTGAATCCAGTGTAATAGGTGAACGCCGAATACAAGAGACCAAGACTGTGGGGAAAGCGTAGCTCCTGCTCTAAAGAAATCTTATTACCTTTCCCCACACCCCAAGTGACCGTCGCCCACTCGCCTACACCATCAATCGTAAGCACTGCCGCAGAATCGAAGGGCGCTGGGTAAAATGCCGATGCAGCATGAGACTGATGATGTTCTGCGTACACTACCTCACCATCGTACTCGATGAGCTTTTTGATTTGGTCGCCCATCCAAAGCTTTTCCTTCAACCAAAGTGGCATCGCCTTTAAAAACGAGGAGATACCAGCTGGAGCAAAAGCCAGATACGTCTCGAGCAATCGCTCAAACTTGATCCAGGGCTTGTCATAGAATGCCACATGAGTGATGTCAGCAGCAGTAATACCAGCCTCCTTCAAGCAAAACTCCACGGCAAGTTCTGGAAAGCGATGATCGTGCTTCTTGCGACTAAATCGCTCCTCTTGGGCAGCAGCAATTATCTCGCCGTCTCGTATGAGACAGGCTGCGGAGTCGTGGTAGAAGGCAGAAATGCCAAGGATATAAGTCGTGCTCAATTTCGTTTCCGCTAAATTTAGAATTCCATCTAAGTGCCACTTGAGATCTCTCAACCGAGACAACCCAACCGAGACATCCAGCCTGCGACATCCCGGTTCCAGTATCCCTGGGGAAAATAGTTGAGATATCTCTGGGAACAGCAGCGAAACAGAGTTTCACCACCTATCAGACTCTATAACTCGGCCCCCCTATTGCCTAGAGGAGAACCTACAAAAACTATAGAAGTAGCTGTATAGACAACAATATTCCGGCATTAATGACTCTATCTGTATATGCTGCACAGACAATCGGCAACCGGGCTCTCAACCATATACTCTCAATATTGCGATTCATTAGCCATTAGTGGTACTTTCTCGTCCATCGAAATCTGAATTCCCAAGGGACAATGTCATCTAAGACCCCAAAAAATAAGCGCATAGAGTCTTTTGATTTCATGCCCGGTCGCGTAATTGCCCGCAGGTATGAAGTTGTCTCCCTCCTTGGAGCTGGTTGGGAAGGCGAGGTCTACAAGGTTCGTGAACGAGGTAGTGGGATAGAAAGGGCGGCCAAGCTGTTCTTCCCCCAGAGAAACCCCAAGAATCGAACCGCCCGGCGCTACGCCAACAAACTCCACAAGCTCAGAGACTGTCCGATAGTCATTCAGTATCTTATGGAGGAGTTCTTAACGGTGAAAGGTGTCGAAGTCACCGCTCTCATTTCGGAATTCGTGGAAGGTCAGATGCTTAGCGAGTTTCTCCGTCGCCAGCGAGGTGCACGACTCAACCCGTTTCAGGCGGCACATTTGCTCCATTCACTGACGATTGGGCTGGAGAGTATTCATCGGCAGCGTGAATATCACGGAGATCTTCACGCCGAGAACATTATTGTACGGCGCTATGGTCTGAAATTCGAGTTGAAAGTTTTAGATTTCATACACCATTCCGCTCCTAAAAGAGAAAATATCCAAGACGATATCTGCGATCTTGTTAAGATTTTTTATGATTCCCTCGGAGGGCAACGGTTTTACGCAAAACAACCCCCTGAGGTAAAAGAGATCTGCTGTGGATTGAGACGATCGCTTATACTGAAGAAGTTTCCGCGGGTCTCTCAATTGAGATCGCATCTGGAAACTATGGAATGGAGCTAAGTGTAACTATAGATACGGGACAAAGCGTCCAGCTTTCAAACTGTCGAGAAGGCAAGATTCAATTGGTCACTGTGGGCACCGGTATTGTCGGGCTGTTTTCTGAGATTAGCCCAGGGGACGCCAGCAATAACGAAGACTCGGCAATTGTGGCGCATGTATCTGCAACTCAGTCAGTTATTGCAGTTGCTGATGGAGTAGGCGGATCGCGCTCTGGTCACGATGCCTCTCAACTCGCACTCAAAATTATCGGCAAACGCTTAGCTAAATGCACAGAAGATTTGCCTATCGACGATCTTCGTCCGGTCATACTCAACGGAATTGAAGAGGCCAACCAGGCAGTATTGGACCTTGGCGTTGGCGCTTGCTGCACGCTCGCGCTTGCAGAATTGAATGGCTCAAGCATTCGACCCTATCACGTCGGCGATTCATCGATCTTGGTTTGCAGCAATCGCGGCACAGTTCGGCTCCAGACGATCGATCACTCCCCTACAGGATATGGAGTCGAGGGAGGTTTTCTCGATGCGAAGGAGAGCCTATTCCACGAGGAGCGACACCTGGTGTCGAACGTATTGGGACAAGACCAGATGCGAATCGAGGTCGGTTCTCAACAAGAACTGTCTGCCCGCGATACCGTGGTAGTAGCCAGCGACGGACTATTCGACAATCTTCACACGGACGAAGTCATTGAACATGTTCGAAGTGGACCGCTTGATGAGTCGCTTAGCAATCTTGTCTCAATCTGCCGCAAGCGAAT
>CBDUGV010000010.1:0-40583 GCA_965366815.1 uncultured Bdellovibrionales bacterium
TTCTTTTACCTGTATCATTGTAAAGATATCTCCTTTCCATGACGCCATCCACTGACGCGAATATCAAAACTCGCGAGGCGTTCATTCCATCCTTTAAATCCTAAGGTCGTATCAGCGGAAGATTTCGCAAGTTGCTCCATCAAACAGGTGGTGTCTCTTTCAGGACACGCATGCACCGCTGCGGCAATCTGTATCATATGGGTATAGGTAAGCGCCGCGGCCTCTATCGAACCGAAATCGTTGTCAGGATCTTTTCTCTTCACTTTATCCAGAAAATCCTCCGCTATCGGTGCGAAGCCAAACCGAATGAGATGAGAGCTAAATCCGGAAAACTGCTTCATCACTTGAATGGTCACTGCATCAGCATTTCCCGCAACAAAGGGTTTGTATTGAATTGCCTCCATCGCCTTGAGCATATTGATGAAGTCACCTTCGTAGGTCGCATTAATGACCGCTTCGGCGCCGTGCTTCTTAATGAGCAACGCCTGTGTTGCAACATCGTCTCCATAGGCATAGGAAGTCTCGAACAGCTTAGGATATATCTCCCGCACTCCTATCGCACAAAGCTCTCCGAACTCGGCGGTAGCTTTCAGTATCGCAACCTTCACGAATCCTTTCGTCTTCCAATACTCAGCTACCCGCCTGCATCCTTGTATATAGTCAAGATAGGTCTTAAAGGCGTACGGATTACTCTCAACCAAAGAATTCGCCGCAGCGGAATACACCAATAGTCGTTTTTGGTTTCGCACCACCGGAGATATCGCAGTGGAAATAGCAGTAAATTCGGAATACAGAACGTTGACTTTATCGAAGAAGAGTAATTTGTGGGCAGCACTCACCGCTTTCTTCGTATCGAGAACGGTATCTTCAAAGAAAAGTTCAGTAGCAATGCCTCGTTGTTTCAGCTCTTCAACGGCAAGCTCTGCACCAAGCCGACTCTGACTGCCCCAATACGATGCACGCCCACTGAGATCACTTATTATACCAATTCGAACGGGTTCAGCGACGGCCAGAGTGGGTACAAATAAAAGGAGTAAAAAAAATGCTCCTCGAATGCTAGCTCCGCCAAAAGAACATTTCTTCATAGATTTCTCCTTCAGCAACTCGAGTCACCTGCCCAGTCATTCTCACACGATAGGCATCATCGACTGAAATTTCGAGATCCCCGCCTGGCATCTGAACTACGACCTCTGAATCGCATAGGTTCAGTCGCTTTCCCACTGCTGCAGCAACACTTGCACCAGTCCCCGATGCAAGTATATACCCTGTGCCACGCTCCCAAATCTCAACTTGTAAGCGCTTTCGATTCTTTACTTCCATGCAAAGTACATTTGCTTTTTTGGGAAAGCACTCATGGTTCTCAAGCAAAGGACCAAGACGAATCGTTTTTTCTCTGCTTATTTTTTCTTGCACGAGGACTGCATGTGGATTTCCAATGCTGGCAGCACTGAAGCGATGTGAAATTCCATCAATATCTATCGATTCATGCAAGGCTTCTCGCGTGGGCCCAGTTAGAGGGATATCGTCGCTCTTGAAACTTACGGCTCCCATATCAACTGTCACCTCTAACCCGCCGTTGTGAACCCGGCATTCGAACTCGCTTCCTTCGACGGTCACAATAAACGGTTTTTCATCGACCTGCACTTGATCCCAAAGGCAGCGCGCGACGATCCGCAATCCATTCCCGCTGTGCCCGACTTCGCTTCCATCTGGATTAAAGAAACGGACGGGAAATTGACCAGATTCGGTTTTCGGTAGTTGTAAAACGACACCATCCGCCCCAACACCGAGGTGCCGATGACAAAGCCGAATGATCTGATCGGCACTTAGTCGCTCCCCGTCGTCATACGAGCGAATTATAAGATAGTCGTTCCCTAAGGCATGGTATTTGAAAAACTTCATGCTCGCACAGTGTTGTCTTAGCGATGCCTTGCACGGAGGGCTGTCGGCAAGCTTTGCGGCAACCCTTCAAACGATCCGTTGGACATCAACACAACGACATCACCCTCTCGTAGCTCATTCACAAGAAACTCTTTTAGGAGATCGATATCGAGAAACGCATGAGCTGTAGTTCCCTGATTCGAAATATCAGCAAGCACCTTACTTATGTCGAGCAAACTGATTGTATCTTCAGTCGCACTATAGCTTCCTGCATCCTGTACCTCGCGAAGTACCGCAAGATCAGCAGAGGCAAAAGCCCTGCCGTATTCGTCCTGAAAGTAATTTCGTCGACTGGTATTGCTCCTCGGATCAAAAACTGCAACAAGCCTCCCAGGTGAATAACTCTCGCGAATTCCCTTCAACGTCGTGTCTACGGCAGTTGGATGATGAGCAAAATCTTCAATGATCGTAATTCCAGAGATTTCGGCGATAACCTCCTGTCGCCGCTTCACTCCGTCAAATAACTGCACTGCTTCAGCGAGCTGCGATTCACCGACGCCTAGCTCCCGAGCGACGGCGGCACATGCCAGTAGATTGTAGGCATTATGCACTCCAGACAGACGGGTATCTAAGCGAAGCGAATGCCCCTGCAGCTCGAGTTCTAACGATTGCCCCATTCTCTGCTCGGGAAGTTCCTGATAGCACCATGGTGTTCGTTTACATAAACGGTATTCGGATTCTTCACACTCACCGTAGCGAGCAATGCGCGCAGCTATTTCCGGTCGCCATTGCTCGACCAGAGCATCGAGCCGCTCAGATGCATCAGCTACAAGGAGCAAGCCTTCCTTCGGAATTCGCCGCACAAAGCGGCTGAACTCTTTTTCGATATCCTCTATCGAATGGTAGATATCAGCATGATCGAATTCCAAACTAGTAATTATCGCAATATCTGGACGATACGAATGAAACTTAGAGAACTTCGCAAAGAAGGCGCTATCGTACTCATCTCCCTCTAGCACGACGACCCGGCGATCAATTGGAATATCCTCACTTACCGCTCGGATACTTTTAGCCAAATTATGCAACACACCACCCACGAAATACCCGGGCTTGCGTTTCGCATAATCAAGGATCCAGGCACAGGCGGCAGAGGTGGTTGTTTTGCCATGCGTACCAGTCACTACAACTGAGGTTTTGCAAAACTCACGTTCTCCAATCAATAGAGCGGAGAATACTTCAGGCATCGACGCATAGGGGAGATTCTCTTCAAGCAGGTATTGTATTTCAGGATTCTCGACCGGAAGCGCATTTCCGACAACGATCAAGTCTGGTCGCTTCGATAAATTTTCAGCTGAATATCCTTCGTATACCTTGTCAGCTAAGTCTTTTACGATCGTCCCCATAGGTGGGTAGAAGGCTTTATCGCTACCCGTAACGTAGAAGCCTAAATCTTTCAAAAGAGAAAGCACCGCTCCAGTTCCGGTACCGCAAATGCCTGAAATATGAATATGCGCATCTTTTGGCAACGAGGCTACGTAGTTGACTCGCGCAAGACTTTGTTCGTCTAGCTCATGTGCTCGAACTACTTTATCTTCGACACTCATGAATCGTCTCGAATACCATAGCTAATTGGTTCAATCGGATCGTAGCCCTCTCGCGCGTGTCTCCGTGCGAGATCTTGCAACCAGTAATCGACAAGCACCAGTGCAAGCATTGACTCAGCAATCGGAACAGCTCGTAGCGCAACGCAAGGATCGTGTCGCCCTTTCGTCTCAACCACAGCGGCTTTCATCTGTGTAGTGATAGTTTGTTTGTCTTGTGGAATCGATGAGGTTGGTTTGAGCGCAAGCCGCACGACAATAGGAGCACCGGATGAAAGTCCACCAAGGATACCACCATGGTGATTCGAACCAAATCCCTCGGGGAACATCTCGTCATTCAATTCGCTGCCACGCTTGGCAGAACTCGCAAAACCGGCGCCAATTTCAACTCCTTTCACTGCTGGAATCGAAAACATCGCGGCACCTATTGCGGCATCTAACTTCTCAAATACTGGTTCTCCGAGTCCAACAGGTACACCTGTTGCCTGAACCTCAACTACTCCTCCAACAGAATCTCGCGCCTTTCGAGCAGCCTCAAGCTCTTCACGCATCGCAGCAAGTTTGTCTGGATCGACGCAGCGAAGTTCATTCTGCTCTGCTTGATCCCAACAGCGCTTCTCCGCTTTGACACTTCCTACCTGCACCACGCCACCGACAAAACGAACGCCTTGCGTTTCGAGCAATTGTTTCGCAATCGTCCCGGCAATAACTCGAGCAACAGTCTCACGTGCGGACGATCTACCTCCTCCGCGATAGTCTCGGTGTCGATATTTGGCAAAGTAAGTAAAATCAGCGTGACCCGGTCGGAAGAGATCTTTGATGGCTGAATAGTCCTTCGAGCGTGCGTCGGCGTTTCGAACGAGCACCGCGATTGGTGTTCCGGTCGTTTTCCCCTCGAACAGGCCACTCAGAATTTCGAAATCATCGTTCTCTTTTCGCTGTGTAACAACCTTAGATTGGCCTGGTTTTCGCCGATCTAGTTCAGATCTGATCAGATCAATATCGAGCGGCAAACCGGCCGGGCAGCCATCGATAAGCACGCCTAAGGCAGGCCCGTGGCTCTCACCAAAACTACTAATACGAAATAATGTTCCAAAGCTATTACCCGACATTCTCACTTTCCTGGCGGCGGACGATTCAACTCACAGGGCGGTAGTTTAGAACTTTTCTAAACAACTGTAAAACCGGCATAATTTTGGCATTTTAGGATATCATTCCAAAGCGCGCGAGTTGGAACGATACTTGCTCAAACATAACTAGAGCTAACTAAACCTGGGAGCGATCGGGACGTTTCAACACCACTGGCAGGCAGGTGTTGAGGGGTCCCGTCGGCCCACTCTCAGCTAACGAAGGCGAACAGGACATGTCATACGCAAACGTTGAAGAACAAGCCCAGCACCCCAAAAACCCCCTCGACGATCGGCCTCGGCAGATTTTACTCGTGGATGATGAGCCCAATGTGCTTTCATCGCTCTCTAAAGTGATAGGAGACACCTATGGCGAGTACGTCATTGCGACGGCCACCTCAGCCGAAGAAGCACTGAGGGTATTCGACGACAGCACAGTTGACCTTCTTATCACCGATCTGAAACTACCGGAAATGGATGGGCTTTCACTAGCGAAGAGCACCCACGAGCGCTTTCCCGAGACTCGCTCTATTCTGATGACTGCATTTGGTACCAACCAGGTCCATTGCGATGCCTACCGCTATGGATGCGTCGCCTATCTGGAAAAACCATTTGATATCGACCACCTCCTCCGATCTATCGACGAGACTTTGGTACCGACAGTAGAACTGGGCGACTATGGTGAGCCTGAGATCGCCGAAGTCGTGCAAAGTTTTGCATTAAATTCCAAAGACGTTACGATTCGAATTTCACAAGGCACCTCTGCAGGACTGCTGTTCTTGCGCGCTGGAAAAATTCGCTTCGCTGAATTCGATGGCCTTACCGATCATGCTGCCTTGGTCGCGATGCTTGCATGTCGAAAACCAATCATTACGGCCTCACCCGGCGCACCGGAAGTTTCGAACGGAGCATTCTCAGTGCCTTGGCAATCACTCACAGAGGCTTCTCGTTGCCGATCCGTAGCGGAACAGTTCCGTGTCGTTCGCAGCGGCAAGAGCACCCCGAACCTGGAAGAAGTTCTTGATGGTAGGGTGATCAACCCTGAAGAAGAAACCTCCTTTGGGGATATTCTAACTCGCTTTCGACGAAGAGCGAATTTAATTGAAGATAAACCGGAAAATTTCTTTCGCTCAGAGGAGCGAGATACGTATCTACGCCGCAGTTTAAGTGCAGAGTATCGCCAACGCCAGAATCGACTTCGAAAACTGGTAAATTCCGGTGTTGAGCATTTTCGAATTCATGATTTTGAAAAAGCACGTCGTTGCTGGCTGGCAGCGTTGCGGCTCGATCCAAATTGCCAACAAGCGAAACGTAACATTGCTGTAGTAAGAAAACTTCTCGGCAAACACGAATTGAACTAACAGTTCAAACATTTCATAGACACGCAGACCCTTCGTACTTCGGTGTAGATTGCGTCCAGCTTCGTGCTTGACGCAATCACTCTGTACGAGCTACAGTCCCCGCTTCGAAAACCGTTGCTACGAAGGACACGAATACGATCGATACGATCTCGTGTAAGTAGAAGGCGTGAGTATCCTCGCGATTTCACTCGTACTTGTCTCGGCGTACCTCCATGCGCTAAAAAGCTTCTACACGAAGAAATCTTACAACAAACAAGTCTTTGTCTGGTGGTATGGCCTTTTTGGTAAGTGCTGTTTTCTACCACTGTTCGTTTTCTTTCTACTTCGAGAAAACGTGTCATGGACTCTTGCCCTGTCGTACGGTGCACTTTCTGGACTAGTCCATTTTCTCTATAACATTTTTTACACTCGATCCTACACGCATGGCGACTTGTCGATCGTTTATCCGATTATGCGATCCTCACCGGCCTTTGTTCTCCTTTTTGCGCTGATCTTCTTACAGGAGCAGGTCAGCATAGAAGGCTTACTAGGCATAGTCGCTGTCGTTTTTGGGGTCTATATAATCAACTTACAACAATTTCGTTTTGCGGAATTCCTACGTCCGCTTACTATGCTTTTCTCAGACAAAGGTACAAAATACGCCTTCTTAACGATGCTTATGGTCGCTTGTTATTCAGTGATTGATAAAATTGCTGCTGAACAAATCCATCCCTTTATTTTTTCCTATGTTTTTTCGTTTTGTACGTTCATGCTGTATACGCCCTATGTATTTTTAACCACCAAAGACCGATCTGATTTCAAGAGAGAATGGATCGCTCACAAAAAACCTATATTGATTAATAGCGTCATAGGCCAAGGCGGGTATATATTAATCCTCATTGCGTTTACCTTTGAGAAGGTCAGCTATGTAGCTGGGTTTCGACAGCTGAGCATCGTCTTTGCGGTACTGATGGGAACGCAATTGCTTCAAGAAGATGGAAAGAAGATGCGATTGCTTGCCGCATCAATCATCTGCCTTGGTGCTATCTTGATAGCTGGAGCTCGATGAACGATCGGTACAATCGTGTATAACTGCGAGAGTGGCAAACCCGCTTATGGGCGTCTACTCAAGGAAAAAAGCTAATGACTCGTAATCAAATTGGACTCGCTATTGCCGTACTTTGTCTTGGGCTTCTGACGACATCCTGCAAACAGAAAGATTCTACAGTCGAACAAAAGCAGGCCTCCCTTCAAGGGATGGATTCGCAACCCGAATCGGAAGACGAAACGCCTTCTAAGGCAAAACCGATCTCAGAGGAAGTCAAAACTGCATTGGATAACGCTACTGCCACCGCAGGAATTACCCTGCTGAGCGCTGGGCAGGGAGAGAAGCGTTTGTATCGCTACAATCTTCAGGAGGATAGTACTGAGAAAGCGGTGATGAAGATGAATATGAATATGCAGTCCAAAGTAAATGGCCAGCTTTCTCCGACCCCTAGAATGCCAACATTTGTCATGCCGATGATAGTATCTAGCAAGAAACGAGAAGGGGACTATTTGGCGCTTGAGGTTCGCTACGAAAAAATAGAGGTGGAAGATGTGAACGACACGCCGCCTCAAGTAGTCGACCAGATTGTTCAATCGCTTGCCTATCTACAAGACATTTTGATCACTTGGGAACTAGACAATCGCGGTCAAATGCAGAATCTTGAGTATCAGGAATTGGCAGAAATTCCTGCGCATGCACGGACGATGCTCAACCAAATAAAAGATAGTTTTAAAAATTTCTTTGTATTTCTTCCAGAAACTGAGATAGGCCAAAACGCTACCTGGGTGTTTACTATTCCAGGCTTCAGTGTTGGCGGAGTCATCCAAGATTTGGGAATGCATTACCGAGTAACGAAAATGGACGATACGTCAATCACGCTAGACGTCACAACTCTCAGCGCAATCCACGAGCAAACACTGAAAGATCCAAGTGGTGTGGAAACGACTATCTTCCCGGCAAAGAGTTATAATACCGGCACCATAGTTGTCGACACATCCACGCTCGTCCCAGTCTCGAATACCTATGGCGAGTCCGCGCTGAACATGAGTATGACGGGAGGACCACTGCAAGACAAAACCCGGCAAATGGAAACTAATACAACGCTGCGCGTATCAGTTGATCGTGGATAAGGAAGAGATTTTTATCCAGCCTGCAAAATAGTGTTAGCTAATTCCTCGGACCTCAGAGACTCAGAGAGTTCGGTTTTCCCGACACCTGAAAAACTGTTGTAGGCAATTGCACTCCGACGAACAGAGCCGCGAGCGGCAATCCCTTCTGCAGTACAAGATCCGCTAAAGATGTTGCCAGTAACAGTCCACTGCTCAGCCGCAGCGCTGCTTTTTACTTTGTCGAACATCAGATAACTGTCGCAGCTCGCATATCGCACCCGATTGCCTTGGATAATACTTTGTTGGCCACCGACAATATAAATCGGCACGCGAAGCGTATCTCGAGCCACAGCTCCGGAAAGGCGCACTTCCTGAGAAAGAAACATATTTCCAGTTACGATTGCCCCTGAAACACCGTTTAAGCAGATACCATACTGCCCCCCTTCGAGTGTGTTGTTCGAGATACTGACGTCTATCTCGTCGAGCGGACTCTGCTGCTCGGCGGTGTGGTAGCCGACAAACAAGCCGCGATACGAGGCGCGAAAATGATTGTCGTGCACTCGAATCGCACTCACTGCCCGTGGAAGTGCCCCTTCGACCTCTAAGCTAAATCCGATTGCCACGTTTTCACTCGTGCAATTGCGCACACACACATTGCTGAGATCCTCAACACCAAAGGTTGAAGGTTGCAATGTGATAGCTCGCCCACCAACAAAAGAATCCGTCTCTGCGACAAACGGCAAATCAAAAACATGTACGCCATCAATTGTGATGTTATTGCTGCCATTACTGATAGAGATTCCGTTACTTCCGACTCGAGCAGCACCGCGCGCCACACTGGTAACAGCGAGATTGCGAATGGTAAGGTTCTTTACCGCCTTCAATTGAAAGCAGTCAGCCGCCTCACTTTCAATCACGCTATTTTTTCCAAATCCGAATATTGAAATTCCATTCCAATCTTCGACTGTCGAAGGGAGTGAATCAGTTTGCCGCAATGGAAAATGCGGCGAGACAAGATAACGGCCCGCCGGAAATAACAAATCACGCTTCTCTTTCCGACAATACTGTAGTGCGGTTTGTATCGCTTTCGTATCATCGGTCGCGCCATCACCCAGTGCGCCAAAGTCACGAACACTGACAATGTCACCCAGTTTATCGACGATTTCGCGAGTAGCTAGATTCGCTCCAGGTGTTGAATACAGTTCTCCCACCGTATGCCAGCTCCCAGCAGAAAAAAATTCCACCTTACCGAGCCCAAGATGTAATCCGAACTGCCCTTCTTCAGCCGCCGACGGTCGCTGAGACTCCTTCTTCCAGGTAGCAAGCTTGAGTTCACCCTTATCAGTATGACCTACGAGCAAGAACTCATTGAGAATTTGCCCCCATTGCCCACCATCTTTACCCGGTTGTGGAAGTCGAGCCATTACAACACCCCTTTCATTCCTGTCGCCTACGTTTCTTCTGCTTAGGTCGTATTATACTTCGCAGAAAGTAAGTACGCCTCAATAAATTGATCAATCTCCCCGTCGAGGACGGCTTGGACGTCGCCAGATTGAACATCAGTTCTTACGTCTTTTACGAGCTGATACGGTTGCATGACGTAGTTGCGAATTTGACTGCCAAAATCAATTCTCAGTTGCTCACCAGCAATCTCCGCCATTTGATCGCGTTGTTTTTGCATTTCGAGCTCGTGCAGCTTGGCCTTGAGAATGCTCATACAGCGCTCTTTGTTCTTGTGTTGAGACCGAAGACTTTGACAAGCCACAACTATTTTCGTGGGAAGATGAGTTATACGCACTGCTGAATCGGTTTTGTTGACATGCTGCCCTCCGGCACCGCTGGCTCGGTAGGTGTCGATCCGGATATCTTCTTCAAGCACCTCAATGTCTACATCTTCCTCTACTTCCGGGAGCACAGAGATTGAGGCAAAAGAGGTATGTCGTCGGGAATTCGTATCAAAAGGGGATATTCGCACAAGCCGATGAACTCCGCGCTCCGAGCGAAGATAGCCATAGGCATTCGCTCCTTTAACCGCCAGGGTTGCACTTTTTATTCCGGCCTCATCACCGTAATTCATATCCAAGAGTTCAGTGGAAAAGCTTTTTCGCTCCGCCCAGCGAGTGTACATTCGTAGCAGCATTTCGCCCCAGTCTTGGGCTTCGGTTCCACCTGCGCCTGAATTGATCTCTAAAATCGCATTTTGAGCGTCGTGCGGGCCATTGAGCATGCGAGCCATCTCAGCTTCGCGCAACTTTTGTTGCACCGACGCAAGTTCCGCATTGAAGTCATCAATTAAACTTTCGTCACTACTTTCTACCAGCAGCTCGAGCAATGCTTCGATATCGCCTACTGCGGCAGTAAGCTCGTTTGCTTGATCAATTTGCGCAGTGAGCTCAGCTCGTTCCTTCAGTATTTTCTGCGCAGCGTCTTGGTCTGCCCAGATTGCAGGATCGGCGGCCTGAGCGTCTAATTCGGTAAGACGATCTTTCCTTGAGGGCAGGTCAAAGATAACCTCCCAGCGCCTTGAGCCGTCGACTAAGGTCTTCGAGGCACTGTTTGGCTTCCGCTTGATTGAATAGCTCTATCGACATATTCGTGATGTAATTACCAGCGAATCTGAACCTTGTCTACATCCGAAGGAATTGTTTACTCGTGCGGCAAAACGGCATTTTCCTAGTTCTCGTGCTTCTCATTGCCGGTCTCCAGTATCTGCTCTCCGTCGCCGCCCCGCACTATCGGCCCCTGACAATAGAACTGCCCGAGAAACAACGGGAACTTACCGAGTTTCCCGCAGTCTTTCAGGAGGAAAGGCGAGTAGCGAAAGTGCACTTCGCGCTGCAGAGCGGTGCACTTCGACACTCGCTATTCAGTATTCACACCGACGACTGCATAGCGGGCTTGGTAGTAAATGAAAAGCAGGTTCCTTTCACTCGACCACTGTGCACTTACCCACTCGCCGATACATTCGACTTGAGTGCCTACCTGCAAACTGGAGAAAATCGAATTACCGCGTACGTTCGAAATCATTCGAATCTGGGTATGTTTGACATTTCAGTGGCGCGATCCGATCCGCTCTATCTGTTCTGCACCCTATTGACGTACCTCTGCCTGGCACTCATCTTTCAGCAGCTGCTACAAACACACCCGAGCTGGGCGGATTTTCATCCACTGTATTACTGTTTTCTGTTAGGCGTCCTTCTTCGTCTCATGTACGTCACCGTTACGCCCCCAACCGTGCGGGCTCATGATCCAGAAGCACATCGATACTATGTGCAACACATCGCTGAACACGGTGAACTTCCGAAGTACGACCAAGAGTGGGAAACTCATCAGGCCCCGCTCTACTACCTCGCCCTCGCTCCCGCTGAGAAATTGCTCAAAGCGTTTCAAATCGAAGATGCAGCGATTAATCGATTCTATCAGTGGATATCCTGTGCGATGGGCGTGCTTGCACTTGCACTCGCTTTGCAAATGGGGCGCATTTTGTTCCCAAGAAATCAGCAAGCGATGTGGCTCTACGGTGGTCTGGTAAGCACCTTTCCGGGGTTCATTTACCCCAGTGCTCGAATTGGCAATGACATCCTCTTGCTTCTCATTGCCACTGGCTTTATCGCTGCGCTCCAGCCGTGGTGGCACAGACCTCACAGGCAATTGTGGCTCGGAGCCTCGGCGCTCCTCGGTCTTGGTTTGCTCACAAAACTCAATGCGGTTTTTCTTTTTCCAGTAGTGTTCTTCTGCGCAGTACTGCATAGAACTCTTCTCCCCAGAGAACGAGTACAGAATATTTTCTATGCACTACTACTGCCGATCTTTATTTCGAGCTGGTTTTTCTATTCACGTTTTATCGTTGAGCAACAACCATCGGTGATTGGCGATACCCAAAACCTCACAGCCGACCTTCTGCTCGAGACGACTCCCAAACACTTTCTCGTTTTCAACCCGCTCCAAGTGCTCCAACAGCCTTATGTACACACCTTCCTCGACGAAACGAGACGATCGTATTACTGGGAAACTCTGTTTCGCACAGCTCACTTTGGTGAATGGAATTTCGAAGACTATCAATTTGGAATTTCAGAGCTCCTACTCTTCTTTGCAATGCAGGTACTTGCCCTGGCAGTACTCGGTATATGGCGAGATCTCAACTCGGTTGCGCCAAGTCAAACCCCTCTCCATTTACTGTTGCTGTTCTCGCTCCTCGGCCATGCAATTGGCAGGATCCTCTACCCCTATGGCCCCGTCTCAGATTTTCGCTACATCGCCTATCTCGTAATTCCTATCGCCTATTTCGCAACCCGCGGTGTAATGAGTATTCGAACGGCAAGAAAGGAAATTGCGCGTTTTCTCTGCTTACAAACAATTTTCGGATATGGATTGTTTTTCACCTTGCTCTACCTCTCTTCCACGCCAATCTACGGGAAGTAGCTAAAGCAGATCGTGGCAAGATATAGCAGGGATTTGGCGAGGTGAGACTCTCGACCTCAGCAAAGACTCAAGTTGCAAGCAAAGGAAGACAAAGCTCGTAGAGTTCGTCTTCTTTATCTTGCATGCGCTTTACTTCAGACTCACTTACGTTCTCGTGATCATACCCCAGCAAATGCAAGAGTCCATGCACTAAGAGACGAAGCACTTCCTCTTGGAAGGTCACCTCTAATTCGAGCGCCTGTCGCTCTGCTGTTTCAAGCGAGATAACTACGTCACCCAGCATGAGATCCTCAGCTACTGGGTCGTCCTTATCGACGAGAGGAAAGGAGAGCACATCCGTCGCTGCATCTTTCCCTCGGTATTGTGAATTGAGCTGTTGAATTTCTTCGTCGGTCGTAAAAAGAATACTGAGTTCAGAAGAGCTACATTCCAAGGCGCTTAAGAGTGTCTTCGCCATCTTCTCCGTCAGCGTCTTCGGCATCTTCTCCTTGAGCTTTTTGCTCAGTGCTTCCCTCGTTAGAATCTCTATTTCCATTCTTTTTCTCTTTGCTAGATTTCCGCTTATCTTTCGAGCCTTCCTCTTTGGCAGCTTTTCGCTTATCTTTCGAGGCTTCGTCTTTCGCAGCGGGAAGCTCAGTGGTCGCAGCAGTATCTTGTTGAGGAACTCTCAAGGATGGAAGGGTCTTACTCGTCCCTCCGCTTTGTTTCCCATCACGTACTTTCTCAGCAGGTTCAGAATACTCGACTCGTCGGTGGTAAATACCATTGAGCACCCGAGTAAAGGTCTTGGCGATAGCGTGCAAATCACGCAAAGTTAAATCACATTCATCGAGTTCCCCGCTAGCAAAGATTCGGTTGATAATCTTTTGCACCAAGCCCTGGAGCTTTGCCGGAGTAGGATCCTGTACCGTTCGCGAAGACGCCTCGACGGCATCAGCAACCATTAAGATACCGGCTTCCTTCGACTGAGGTTTTGGTCCTGGATAGCGGTAATGACTCTCTTCAACAATCTCATCGGGCTCAGCGTCTTTTAGTGCCTTGGTATAGAAGTAACTAATCAGCGAGCTTCCATGGTGCTGGGGAATAAAATCGACGATCTGTTTGGGCAATCCATGCTCAATCGCCATCTCCAACCCGTCTTTCACATGCGCCTTAATGATCAAGGCAGACATCGAGGGAGTAAGCTTGTCGTGGCGATTCTCTCCAGTTTGGTTCTCAACGAAGTACGCGGGCTTCTTCATTTTACCGATGTCGTGATAATAGGCACCTACTCGGACTAACAACCCATTTGCGTCAATAGACTCAGCAGCTGCTTCACCCATTTGACCAATCACCATCGAGTGATTCCAAGTGCCGGGTGCTTGCACAGAAAGTTCACGCAATAGCGGTCGATCAAGCGAAGCAAGCTCAAGCAATTTAATATCAGTGATATACCCGCCAAGATACTCTGCTATCGGTGCAAAGCCACCTCCTAGAATTCCAGAAGCGAGACCACCTACAAGTACCCATAGTATTCGACTTGCATTCTCTGCCGCTGAGTAGTCAGAGAAGAGCAAAAGAAAACAGAGCACAATGAACATATTGACCAAGGCGACGCGCGCCCCTGCTGCAATAAACGCAGAGCGGCGAGAGCACTGACGCATCGCTATCGCTCCTACGATATTGCCCACGACAATCAGCAGAAGAACGATCCAAGAATTCTTAAGGAACAGACCGGTAAGCAGGGCGAAGCTCAACATGAACATGAACACACCGGAAGCCCCGACCGTGACTTGCAGCAGAATACCACCGGCTGCGACTGGCGTAGCGAGGATGAAGGTATCCGAATCGAAATAGCTGACAGACTCGCCAAGACTTGCAGCAATAAAAGAAGTGGCCTTTATCATCACCAAACTTCCAATGAGTGTGATGGCGACAAGCAACATGTCACGTGGCGATCGACGAACTCCAGGCCAAAAGAAATAGGCAAACCCAAAGATCACCAGCAAAATCATTGAGGTCAGAAAGAAATAGCCCAGCCAATTTCGCACCGCGCTTTGCGTTCCTACTTCCTGCCGAATTTGCTCTAACCTTAGCTCTTCGGTCTTGGTGATAATATCACCTTGCCGAACAATCACCTCTCCGCGCTTAATTCTCTGGTAGCTCGGCTTTACGTTCTCACGAACTTGAAGAATTCGCTTTTCTGTCTCACGTGCATCAAAGGTTACATTTGGTTGGATCAACCCAAGCGATAGCTTTCTCAAAACAGAGATATGGGCCTTGGAACGATGAATGGCATCACCCGAGAGTGAACTCTGAATGGTCTCTCGTGCTTCAGCGAGAGAATATACCTCATCAATCGACGTAATCTCGCGTTCAACTTTATCGACACTTTGTCGAAGCACTGCCGGTCCCATCGCAACTGCTTTGCGAAGAGGAACTTCATTGGCAATCACGCCTTTGCGCATGATCGGCTCAACCATCCCTCGAACCGAGTCAGCAAGGGACACCCACTGTTTCGAATCAGCAAGTACATCCCATTCTTCACCGATAAAGTCGTAGTTAAACTGTAGTTCAAACGCCTCTCGCTGCTTCCGGGTGAACGCGATGCGCCCCTCGCTATCAACACCAAACTCACGAAGGGCAGAAAAAATAGCTTCGAGCTGCGAGGGCACTTCATCGACGAGTTTGTCGTTTAGGGCAAACACTCGCCCGACTGCGGCTGACGCGGCGGCACGCCGCTCTTCAGTTTCGAGCGTATTCTCAATGAGGATATCTCTGGGAGCACGAATTGTGTATTCCGCAACCTCGCCTTGGCTATAGCTCGTTGGGCTGACCAATTCTCCAATAACAGTACTGAGGAGGGTGCTGATGATCAGAACTGTCGCGACGAGAACGAGAATGTTATTCGTTTCGCCCGGCAGAGAAATTTTTCGTAACCACTTGGGCACTAGATTCATGCAATAAGTTCCTCAAATTTCTTGAACGCCTGCTGGATCTTCGCCGGATCCCCTCCTCCGGCTTGAGCAAGATCCGCTTTTCCACCACCCTTACTCCCGGCAACCTGCGCCACTTCCTTCATCAACTTTCCGGCGTGGAGGCGTTCAGCTAGATTTTGGGTAACTGCAATTAGCAGGATTGCTTTGCCATTCGTAACGCTGGCAAGCGCGATAGCTCCCGAGTCAATACGAGACCGCAAATCATCAGCCACCTCACGCAACTGCCCTGCGGTTACGTCGTTCAAGGTGCCTGTTATGATTTTGGTACCATCATCAAGCTCGACCGCATCATCAACCAGATTTCCACCAGCTTCCCCGGCGGCCTTCTGACCAAAACTTCGCACCTGTCGTTCGAGCTCAGCCTGGCGTTCCAGAATTTTCGCCACTCGGTCCACCACATCTCTTTCAGCCGTTTTCAACAGTGAAGCAACTTTAGCAAGCCGCTGCTGTCGAAGACGATTCTCGCGGTGGGCTCTCTTTCCAGAGAACGCCTCAATTCGTCGAACACCTGAGGAAACACTTGATTCGAAATCAACACAAAAACTACCGAGCATACCGCTGCTGTTCGCATGTGTTCCACCGCAGAGTTCCATTGAATTCGGACCGATCTCGACGACGCGTACATCAGTTCCGTATTTTTCACCAAACAGGGCCGTTGCCCCTGCCCGTTTAGCTTCTTCCAATGGCATCACTTTCGTAATGACTTCGTGGTTCTCCTGAATGTATTGATTGACGATGTCTTCAATTTCATCTAGTTGCCCACGAGTCACCGCTTCTCCGTGTGAAAAATCGAAACGCAGTGATCGGTCGGAAACCCGTGAGCCCGCTTGCTTCACGTGATCACCCAACACCTGGCGCAATGCGAAGTGCAGCAGGTGCGTCGCACTATGATGTACTCGTATCCGTTCGCGACGAGAAACATCAATTTCTAAGCGGACCTGGTCGCCCTTGGCAATGACACCCTCAACGACTCGACAAATATGTACAATCGTGTCACTGCCAACCTTTAGAGTATCGATTACATCAAGAGCCGCATTTGCTGCGCTGATACTTCCTGTGTCACCAACTTGACCACCCGATTCGGCATAGAACGGTGTACACTCAGCAACGAGCGCAATCTCTTCTCCCGCCTCAGCCGAGTCTACTTCACCATCTTTGGTAAACAGACCAGTGACCTTAGACTCGTATTCATTAAATGAATAGCCGACAAACTCAGAGGGAATTGGTTTGACCGAGCGTTGTAAAATTAATTCTGTCTCGCCCGCACGCGCAGCACGCGATCGCTCTCGCTGTTTTTCCATTTCTACGGAAAAGCCATCGACATCAACAGAAAGTCCAAATCCCTTGGCAATGTCCTCGGTTAAATCAAGCGGAAAACCATAGGTGTCGTGTAGCTGGAAGGCCACCTCACCAGAAAGGCTACGTGTCGACTCACCCTTGAGTCGTTCCACTTCCTTCGAAAGAAGGTTCATTCCCGTATCGAGGGTTACAAGAAATTTCTTCTCTTCTTGCTCCACCGAGCGAATAATCTCTGCCTGGTTTTTTACCAGCTCTGGATAGGCACCTCCCATCAGCGAGATAACTTCCTGGCAAATATTGGTAAGGAACGGTTCTCTAAAACCAAGTACCCGACCATGTCGACAGGCACGACGAATTAGACGCCGCAAGACATACCCTCTTCCATCACTCGAAGGAGCAATTCCATCGGCAATTAGAAAGCAGCTCGAGCGCGCATGGTCGGCAATAACTCTCATTGCAACATCAGAGGCATACTGCTCGTCGGTGTTAGTGTCGCGCTCAGAGTAGTCGGTTCCAATATAGGTTTTTCCTGATAGCTTTTCAGAGACGGAAATCAGATCGCGAAACAAATCGTTATCGTAATTTGATGTTTTCCCTTGCATCACCGCGGCTACTCGCTCGAGCCCCATCCCGGTGTCTACCGAAGGCTTTGGAAGCGGATCGAGGTTGCCCTGCGCATCGCGGTTAAACTGCATAAAGACCAGATTCCAGATTTCGACATACGTTCCGTCATCAAGCAGAAACTCGTCAACCGACTGGCTATCGACTGCATCGCCGAGGTAGTAGAAAATTTCGGAGCAAGGACCACAGGGGCCAGTATCTCCCATCGCCCAAAAGTTATCTTTTTCATCTCGGCGAACAATTCGTCCTTCAAATACATCGGTGTTTTTCCGCCAAAGCTCTTCAGCCTCGTCATCGTCCTCGTAGATCGTAACCCAGAGCCGATCTTTCGGTAAGCCGAGAGTCTCTGTGATGAATTTCCAAGCATAGGTAATCGCCTCCTGCTTGAAATAATCACCAAAGGAAAAATTTCCAAGCATCTCAAAAAACGTGTGATGTCTGGCTGTGCGACCGACATTCTCAAGGTCGTTGTGCTTACCTGAGATTCTCAAACACTTCTGGCAAGTCGTAGCTCGCACATAAGAACGCTTCTCGGACCCGAGAAAACAATCCTTAAATTGAACCATGCCGGCATTGGTAAAAAGCAGGGTGGGATCACCCGCGGGAATGAGCGGAGAGCTTGCAACGACGCTGTGTTCCTTCTCCTCGAAATAACCGAGGAAGGCTTCTCGAATTTCTTTTGTGTTCACTGAGGTTCCTCATGAAACCGGATACTATTTTCTAAAAAGCAAAACAAAAAACGCTCTGTATTATAGTATATGAAATAAAGCAGGGCCAACTTGTGGATTTATTACTAAAGTTAAGTAATACCAGCTAGTTAAACTTTGGATACACAGGCAGCTAACTCCTCTAAACTGCTCAACAAGAGATCGGGCTCGGCTTGAGCCAATATTTCAGGCCTTGTTCCGCCCGTGGTCATGGCAACGGTGAGCCCACATCCGATCTCTTTTGCCCCCTGAATGTCTGATGGAATGTCGCTGACTAATATGCTCTCAGCTGGCGAAATTGCCAGCTCTCGACAAACCTCCAGCAACTGAGCCTTCTTATCCGACCAATGAACTGAAGACTCATTTCGAGTAGCGATATGGGAGAAATATTTAACAATTCCAGTATGAGCTAAGTGCTTGGCTAGTTCCTCAGGCCGACCGATGCGTGAAGTTGCTAACCCAAGCGTAAAACCCTCATTTTTCAAGCTTATCAGGCACTCTACTGTATCTGGGAAAACGCTCGATCGAGGAAAAGGTGTTCCTGTCATCAGCTTTTCGAGCTCATCGGCAAACCGCTCTCGGTCAGCTTCATCGATGAATCGAAAAAAATCGAAGTCTGCAAAGCCTCGCTCTATCTCCCGGCGGGATACCGCAGGCAAGGACAATTGCTCAATCAGCTGCTCTACGGCCGAGAACAGATGTTCATGAGGGAACTCGACAAGGGTGCCGTCTAGGTCAAAGATAACAAGTGATGCGCTGGTCTCTATTACAATAGTCGTTAGCCTCCGAGGCGCAGTGAAACGTTACAAGTCAATATCGGCATAACATATAGTGTAGCACTACTATAGTTGTGCAAATAAGTTAAAAACAACAGAGATTTTGACATGTTACGCCTATCAATCATTTTTCTCCTACTTGCGCTCTGTAGCCCCTCAGCTGCCTTCGCCGCAGATGAAGAAGGGGGTTTCTTTTCTCGAGAGGCCCTGCTTGAGAAGCAAAAAGAGGAAGAGGAATACGACTACGAAAAAGAAACCGGTGGTGACTTCTTTATGGTCGATGAGGAGCGCATGCGTAGGCAAAACGAGCGAGACGAGGAAGAAGCGGACAAAGATCCAAACATACAAAAGTCTCTCAAAATTCTAAATAAGATTCGCGGTAAAGACGAAGACGCAAAAAAGCGCGACGGTCTTTGGGGTGAATTTGAAGATGTTTCTGGCAAAAAAGCCGAAAAGGCATACCTCAACAGCAAGGAGGTTGAAGTCTGGCGCGAACTCCGGAAACCGGTTCCAACCCGACGCGCTTTCGAAAATAGAGTTGGTGATTTGGAAGAAGCGGTGAATTCACTTCGCACACCCAACATCAGTGGTAGAAGTTCTAAATAAATTTTAGTACCCACTCGCAGCTGAAACCCACCTACCCACCCTCCGTACAAGTAACTTGCCAAGGGGCATCAGTAATCAACCTGCCATTGGCTTTCTAAGAGGACTCTATGTGTTCCAGGGTTGCTTCTTCGCTGCTATCGTCTCAAACTTTTACGTGCGAAATCCCAGTTATTCCTCCCACCACCTACGATAATCGAGATTTGGCAAAAAGGTATGGCGTCATTGGATGATGACAGGTAGGCATCAACTATGAGTGTGCAACCTCCAAAAACGAATGAGCACAAGAGAATTAGTCGCGGTAGCTATGCGAGTTGGGGAGTTGGTCTCTCACTACTCAAATACAATATCGATCGAATCGTGAGCTCCGCGGTGTTTGACCGCCGCTGGTATCCAAGCAGCTACCTTCCCTCTCACTCGTCAGGCAGACTGAGTGAGATCGATCAACAATTCTACGCGACGATTTTGCTTCTTTCGGTTCCGTTTATATTCGTTGGAGTATTTCTCACCATACGACGCCTAAGAGACGCCGCCCTGCCACTCTCTCTGGTCGGACTTTTTTTCCTCCCGTTTCTCAATCTGTTGTTTTTTGCTTTTCTCAGTATCGTTCCATCTCGAGAAGCGAGTGAGATCAGCTTACAGCGGTCTGAACTTTTCGACCGGATCATTCCCAAGAGCCAACTGGGAAGCGCTGCGTTTGGATGTTTTGTCACCAGCGTGCTGGGTACGATTCTCACCATTCTCAGTATCTATGTCCTTGGAACCTACGGTTGGGGGCTGTTTGTTGGAATCCCCTTCATGACAGCCGTATGTTCGGTACTCATCTACGGCTACCACAATGAACGCAGTCTGGCCGAGAGCGTTGGGGTAAGCTTTCTTTCCATAGTTCTCCTCGGTGCCGTACTGATGGGCTTCGCCATCGAAGGATTTCTCTGTCTGATAATGGCACTCCCGGTGGCTGCGTTCATTGGCCTACTTGGTGGCTTTGTCGGCTATATCATTCTAACTTCGGCCGGTTCGGTCGCCGTCACTCGCGCTTCAATGCAATGCTTCGCTTTCGCACTTCCACTCCTGATGCTTGGCGAGACCCTGCTTGGCGGACCTGCTGAGCGATTTGTCGTCAAAAGCACTATTCGAATCGCCGCAAAACCAGAAACAGTCTGGCGGCATGTCATTTCCTTTTCAGAGCTACCTCAACCGACCGATTGGCTTTTTAAGACTGGAATCGCCTATCCAGTTCGAGCTCGTATCGACGGTGAGGGTGTTGGAGCCATCCGGCATTGTGAGTTCTCAACCGGCGCATTTGTCGAGCCAATCGAAGTTTGGGATCCCCCAAAGAGACTGCGTTTTTCGGTGACTAAAAACCCTCCACCAATGGAAGAATGGAGCCTCTATGCCTCGGTAACGCCGCCTCACCTGCATGGTTTTCTACAATCGGAGCAGGGGCAGTTCCTCATCACTCCGCTCGACGATGGCAGTCTTCAACTCGAAGGAACGACCTGGTACCGACACCACATGTGGCCTGCCGCTTACTGGCGACTGTTCTCAGATCAGATTATTTCGAGAATCCATATGCGAGTGCTGCGGCACATCAAGCAACTTGCCGAGAAATCTGAGAATGCGAAATTGGTCGAGATTAATTCAGATCTGTAAACTTGGATTTAGCCTCTAATAGTTTTAGCTCCAGTACGCTATACTAAGAGGCAACAGTTGGTGGAAAGCGAATTAAACAATAGGTAGATAGAAGAGTGTTTTTTCAAGTGAAACGATCGCTTGATGGTATTGGCTCGGGCGAACGAGGTGCCACTATGGTCGAGTTTGCCTTTGCTGCCTCGTGGTTTTTCCTGCTCATTGTCGTGACGTTCGAGTCAGCGGTTCTTGGTTGGCGCGCACTCACAGCTCAGTTCATCGCCTCGTCCATTGCACGTGAATCGGCTCTCTTTGGTGGAGAGGAAGGTGTGGGTAAGGCAAATGTGCGTGCGATGAAGGACCAAAGCTATGAGCTTGCTACTCGCCTCGGCCTTCGCCTCGCGCCATACGGAACTGACCCATGGACCCCTTGGCGGAATTGGTGCATTCTAATTAATAACGCCCATCCTATTTGTGGGATCATCCCACCTCCGCCCCCAGCACCTTGGCACAATAATGTGCAGATCTGTCCAATCTCCGGCATAGATACGACCAGCAGTAGCCCGACCTTCGGACAATGCACATCGAAACAGGATACGTTTGGAGACCAAAGTGAGTTTGTGATCGTTCGAGTGGAGATTCCCACACAGTATTTCTTTCAACAGATGACGATCAACGTTATCGGCGAAGCCGCAGCAAGAAACGAAAAGTAGTAAATTAACTAATCATTCGTAGCTTGATTTTCACGGCAATTCGTTCAAACAAGCCTTTCAACTTTTTAATATTAGCAGTCGGATAATAGGTACCGTTGCTGACCAAACTCGTTGCCATTTCTTGGAGCGACGGAATACCTGGAAACGGTGGGTGTTTCTCAATTAATCCACAGGGATCGTTCATCATACGACCCATAAAAAAGTCTTTCCGAAGATTTGAAACCGCGGCATCCTGGTAGGGATCAGCAAACTTTTGTGCTGGAATTCCATACCCCACTCCATACAGTTGCCCACCCTGTTGCCTCAAAAAATCCCCCATAACCAAGGCAACATCGGCATACAACATGAGATGTTCGCGCGGCACAAGCCAGTTACCCCATTGGTAGGGACCGCTAGCCCACAGCGCTTGTCGACCAAGCTGCTTAGTAGAACCGTCTGGCAAATAAATGAGCGGATCGCTTACTGCATCTGAAAATGCACGCCAGGGTTCTGCGATCGGGACTCTTGTAAACGGATTTGGAACAGCCCAGCCAGGCGGCGCTGGAGGAACCATATCTGCGAATATGCGCGGATTCCAGTAATTATCAGCACTCGGGGATTCCGGCGGCGTCTTATGAACGCGTTGTGGCGTAGGTAGAAATACCTCGTTGCCATCATTATCAAACCCGCGCTGCACGACCCCCCAACTCAAGTAGTCATAGTTCGACCACGGCTTGTTGAGGTTGTTGTTTACGTGCGTATAGGACGTCGATCGGCCATTTACAAAGAAAAATCGGGCAGCTGTTGGAGCACCGTCGGAAAAAAATACATAGGCCGCGTCACCTGTTCGCTTCACTCGCTCCATTTCTAAATAGGCACGAATAAAACCATCGCTTGGATTGGTTCCACCTTGCGCTGTGAGCCCATCGATATCTGCTCGCATCCCAATCAAGTCAAAGCCACCGCCGAGTCGTGCTTTCGAAATCACCTCAGCACCATGCCCAAAGGCAATCAGAGAGAACGTGTCTCGAGAATCATCGAAGAAACCGACAAAGTCCTTTGCAGCCTTTTTTAATTCTTCGATTTTTGCACCACTCGCTACACCTTGTGGACAATTCGGTGCGCATGAGCAGGCGTCAGCTGGGTCTGCTGAAGTAGAGGGGCAAGCCATGGAATCGGAGGTATCCAAAATCATCGCGATCGCGGCAGGAGTAATGCGTGCCTGCGCTTCTGCAGCAACTTGGCGAAAATCACTGCCCGGTAGCAGTCTGAGAATGTAGAGCGGCACTTCTGACCGAACTGTTACGGACATTACATTGGCCGTCAAAGTGGCTGCAGGGAAACCGGCAGAATAGGTTTTAGACTCACTGCCCATTGCCGCCAGATTTCCGCTGGCAATATCGCGTGCGCCTTTTATTGCCTCAGCCGGAGATTTGCCACGCGCCACGAGTGCAGCTCCAGCTATCGCACCTGCATCAGCCGCAGCCTGGTGTGCGAGTCGAGCAGTGTAGAGCCTCCCTGAATCAACTGCCAAACCGAGCAGAAGAAACAACGTCAGAACAATAACCACGAAAGTCAATAAAACACCGCCCGCCTGAGAAGCATCTCGTACAATCACCGCACAGTTTGTTCGAGTTTCAATTCTAGAAAATCGTGACATTATACAACTCCGTATCGGGCATTATCTTTTTCGTATACTTTGCATTCGGGTCATCAAAGATGAACGGAAAAGGAAAAAAGACTTCCGAAATCACTATCACTTCGTGCGTCTCCATTACGCTTTTTAGCTCTAGTTCTATTCGAGTATCACTGTAGTAGGACTTAGTTGGTTTGCCGTCTGTCGTCTTGAGAGTGATCCCCAACAATTCAGCTTGCTCAGCAACCGGATCCCATTTCCAAAAAGAAAGACTAAGCCCTGCTCCAGGCAAGCGTGACCCTAAAGCTTCAGTAATCGTAAAAGCATGTTTAGAGAGACAGGCATCTATCTGGTTATCCGTGCCTTTACAGGACGTTGCCTCTAAATCGAAGCATTCACGGAAGGCAATATAGCCAGCCTCGCGACCAACCAGTGTCATGTACTCGCGAATGCGGAAAAAATTGGTAAACTCGACCGTGCCAACGAATACCAAAATAATAATTGGTAGCACGAGTGCGAACTCGAGCATCGCGTGGCCTTGCTCGCCACAATCAGAAATGTCTACCTGTGATCGCTCACTCAAAGCCATATTTTGGTCCATGGAAAATCCGACCGCTACATCGAACGAGTAACTATGTGTTTATTGCTGTTTGAATTTGTACGAATGCAACACCCTCTTAATTCATGTTGCATTAACATTCAGATAAAAACAACACTTTTTTTCTGTAAAATTATTGTAACATGTAATATAATTGTAAGAAGGAAGTGATGTTCTAGACGTAGGGTAGATTGTAAGATTGCGTTGCATTTTTGTCGGTGACAAATTGGAGGGAGTACCAATGGTTTCTCAAATAGTAAGGTTTTTTCAAGGTTCGAAATTAGGTTCTCTCTCAATGAGAACTTTCTCTTCGTTCTTATTCGTGTTCTGCGCAACCTTTGCGCTTGGTGCTTTTGGTGTGACTGACGTTTACGCCCTGCCGCCAATTGACACAGACATCAATGGGGGAGACGTTGACACAAATGGTGGAGACACCGCGGTCATCATCGAGGAGGAACGAGATCCTGAAGAGATCGCCGAAGAAGAAGCGGCAAAACAAGACGCGCTCGACAGCATTGACGATTTCAATGCGAACCAGGTCCATGGAGAATCAACTCAAGAGCGTGCCAATTTCGCGAACTCCAATGACTGTGAAGGTCTTGAGGGTCGTGTAACTCAGATTGTTCAAAATGAGTCGAAGAAATTCGGACGACTTATTTGTAGTCTCAACAAAGTAGCTTGTACCTACGACTGTCATTATTCTCGAGTTTGGTCGTGCTTTCCGCCGGAAACTAAAATTTCCATGGCCGATGGAAGTCAAAAGCGAATCGATCAGATTGTGAAAGGCGATATGGTTTGGAACCCAGCGCGCCAAAAGGCAATGCGTGTAGGCAATCGCCTCAAAGGACCAGAAGATAAGCCGCTGCTTGAAATTGGTTTTGGCACAACTTCAGTTCGAGTGACTCAGTCGCATCCGATGGTGATTCGCAATCCTGAGCTTCAATCGAATCCATTTAAGCCAGCGAGCATGAGCTCATCAACGAGAGAGCAGCAAGGTGAGACCTTAAACGCTCGGGTAAAGAAAGCAAACGAGATCAGCCTTGATGACTGGATTCTCGGTGCTGACGGTGAATTCCATCAAGTTACTACGCTTCGGACACTTGCTCAGGTTGAGGGACAAATCGTCTATAACTTCGAGTTAGAGACGGATTCGAAGCATGTTGCTGACCATATGATAGTTGCCGATGGCGTGGTTACCGGAGATGTCGTAGTTCAGGCCGATTTGAACGACTATGCATTGCCATGGCAGGAATAGTCTAAGCAACCGACTTTCTTCAAGAACCGACTTAAGCGCTGATACCTTTTTCTTCGTATCAGCGCTTTTTCTATGCTATGCACTAAGTTGATCCCCTAAAATACTGTGTACACGCTATGGATCCGCTCTCAAAACAACCCCTCGCTTTTGTCGCTAGCCTCGTACTCGTATTTATCGTGATTGCGATTTACCAAGCCAGGGACACAACACCGACAACCACCACAACCACCGTCAATGAGCTGATTGACGAGAATGGCAGGGCGAAGCCAAGCGACCGAAGCCCTACAGAGAGGGCGGAAGAACTCCTTCGCGGTAATTTTACTGCCACGGCGAATGGTGTCGTAATCGATCTTTCGTCACTCGATGCCCCCAAAGAAATCAATGCGCGGGCACTAAAGCTCAGTAGAGCGAAAGATGGTTTCAACTTGCTGTTTACCGTGTACTCACAGCGGCGATGCATGATTGGTGACTTCGACATTGTGCGAAAAGAACTTACGCGAAGTCCTGAATCCAAACTTCTGTTAACGCTCGAGCCTCTCCTCCCCACCGACGATCTGCCTCCTCAATCGAAGGAGATTTCTCTAGCAGGCATAGAATCTGGTATGCGATTTAGTATGGCGATCCCAGAACGAGCAGAACCAACGCATTTTGCGCTCTACATCTGTAAGGTGTCAGACGGCAGCTCAACGTGTGGCGACAAGAGTGTCGAAGATTTAAATTTGGTTATGGAAAATTATGATTTCCCGGGAGCAGCTTCTGAGAAGCCAAAAGACAAGATCTACTATTTCCAATATTTCCTGCTCGATGCGAATTCGTTGACGTCGTTTAAGAACGAGATCGAACTCGAAACCTATGGAAAGATGAAACGCTATCTTACGACTCGGCTCAACAACACCTTCGCAGCCCAAGAGGTGAGTGATCGAGTTAAACAACTCAATTGGACCATTCGTTCGGAATCTGCGAAGTTCGAACGAAATCGCATTCTCCTCAACTTACCGAGGGCAGATAGCGGAAAATGTCAGGAAGAGGGAGTTGTTGTTCCAGATGGTCTTCTCCCACAGACGGCTCAATAACAAAAAGGCTCATGGCGTATGCGTGTATTGTATGTAGTGCCTTTGCTTGCCCTGTTCTTTCTCGCTTGCAACACATCCGTCTCACAGGATCTTGAGGCAATAGACGAAGAGCAGATCGAAACGTTGATCTCTCATTTATCGGACACAACCTCAATACGCTCAAGCCAATTCCCTGCGCAGTTGCAACAGGCACTACGCCCTTTCGATCCCAGCAAGGCGCAACAGTATTCAGAAGTCACCGACTTCTATACCTCTGTTCTTAAGGTGTTTGCTGGCCAATATCCCGATGGCTTGTTTGATATCGACCCGAAGCGAGCCTTACAGCCCTATCGAGGAAGAAAGATCATTGAAGTTCCAGAAGTTCACGCCTTTCCATTCATACCGATAACTCCACTGTCGTATGTCAAACCGAGTCTCCAGTTTCAAAAACTCACGATCTCATTCGATGGTCGCATTATCCACGGACTCGAAGTAACAACACTGATCAATCAGAGCTGGAGACAGCTTCCCGTTGGGAATAAAATCGATGAGCTGTATGTCCCCGACGTGAATGCGCGAGTCCTCGGATTCACTCACGCACAATTGATTCCAGCCCTCTCGAACAATGTGGAAGCTGCATCGGTCTTCAATTATAACGGCATTCAGCAGTGGTCTACCCATCAACACTATAAGCAAAGCGATCAGGTCAATCGGCCGATTCGTCTGACAAACTACGCGCACGCCACTGGAGATCGCTTCGCAATTAGCGCCCATCCAGATTTCGCCCTTACCCTGCCGGACGCACTCAGCGAAGGGGCTGTCCTCACTTTCTTCCTGTGGAACGCAAACCAGTCAGCGAACACGCGGAAGAAAAACACCCTGCCAGATTTTGTATATAGATTTCGCTATCGCGATAAATAACTCGCGCTACCCTTTTTCGGGCAATCGCAGTCCGCCTGCGGATCTATCGGCAAGTTTTTGCGCGGTGCTATTGTAGAGATACATTGCCACACGAGGCTGCTTCGGAAACTCCAAGCGAACGGCATCTCTAAAAAACATTTTGGCACTATGGGGGACTATCTCAGTCCAGGGAATAGTCAGAGGTGGATGAGTAAATCGAAATGGAGCAAATACAGAGACGTAGAGGCCCTCACCGTTTGAGCCAAACTTCAAGCAATTATTGTATCCAATAAGTGGACCAAAGCGAGCTGATTGAAAGCTCAACAACTCCTCTTCTGCTGGTCTATCTGCCCGATAGGTTGCGGCCAGGGAACTCCAGCCGCTTAAGCGTGAGAGAAGCCAAGATACGAAAAACCATACCGCCAGAAAAAAAAGCGGTATTGCGTAATACAGTATCCAGGTTGGAGGTTGATTAGACATCTCTCTCGAAGACTCCAAGTATTTCGACATAAGATGTTTGGGCAAACATATCGAACGGCTGAATGAGTGAAATCTTCCAGCCGCGCTGACTCAACTGCTTCGCATCACGTACAAAGCTTGGCAAATGGCAGGCGATAAACACCAGCTTCGACGCTCCACCAAGTTCAGAAATCAAGGTCCCCAAACCGCTCCGTGGAGGATCGGCAATCACCGTCGAACCCGGTGGAAGCCTGTTTTTTCGAAGAAACCGTTCCACTGAGTTTTCTATAAACTGAATGTTGTTCTGTAGCCCGTTACTTTCAGCATTTTGTCGCCCGCAGCGAATCAAGCGCGGATCGCATTCAACTGCAGTCACCTCTCCACCAGCCCGAGCCACAGGGAGGGTAAAATTCCCGGCACCTGAATATAAATCATATATTCGACTATCACGAGTCGGCTGGACCTGCTCAACAACCGCTTTGATTAGCTTCAAATTGATTGGCCAGTTGATCTGGGAAAATGAACCAGCCGGCACCTTGAGCTTTAACGACCCAGCTTCATTGAGCGGCAACTCGAGCTGCGTTCGACCGACACCAGTGATTTCGTTGCCCGCAGCATGCACCGCAACATTCGGAAACACCTTTCGGACATCGGTAACTATGCCACGCGCCACTGATTCGCTCATTGCATATGGAGCACTTAATACCGCGACGACCCCATTCATATCAGACTCAAGCGTTACGGAATTGATCTGTCCTTTCAGTAAGGGACCCAATTCGGCAATTTTGGCTAGGCTTGCTTCGAGAGCTGGAGTTGCCACGAGACAAGAGTCTACGGGAACAACCAACCTCGACTGCGAACGATAGAAACCAATTCGGCCATTGGAGTCGACGTGTAAGGCGACACGACGACGAAAACCGTATTCTTCGCCGGAAACAATAGGGCGCAAGTAATTCAAATCGGCAGCCGTGAATTGCGCTGCTTTGAGAGCCCCTTCGATCATTCGTTGTTTGGATTCGAGCTGCTGTTCGTAGCTGATATGCTGTAGATCACAACCACCACACTGCATAAAGTATTTGCAGGGAGGCTCGACGCGAGCTGGTGATTGCTCCTCAACAGAAAGTAGCTCTGCTTTGAGATAGCGATCCTTCTTCTGAACGATTCGCGCAGAAACAACCTCACCTATTGCACAATACGGAACGAACGCGGTTATTCCGAGTAGCTCTTCACCCCCATCGCCCTGGCCAACCACTTCGCCGACCCCGTCGCCACCAACGGCGAGATTTCGAATGTTAACTGTGATGGTAGTGCTGCGTGCCATGGCGGGAGTTTAGCATGAACCCACAAGTAAGAGACAGAAATACAATCAATCGGAAGGCGAACTAGTTCCAGTAAAAGTCGCCCAAATTTATACTCTGGTAATGGTCCAGCGTGTAGAGAACTCGCTTCAAATAGAGCTTGTCGATTCGTTGATCCCTGGTCAATTCTTCAACTTTCGGAAGCTTTATTTTCATCGGATCAACATATTTGCCACGATCGTAAAAGCTGTAATGTAAATGTGGCCCCGTAGCTAAGCCAGTCATGCCAACGGCACCAATCCGTTGCCCTCGTTTCACTCTTGCTCCCCGTCGAATTCCTTTGGCAATTTTCGAAAGATGAAGGTATGCAGTCGAATACCGAGACGTGTGTTGAATCTTCACCGTCAAGCCCCCCCCACCTTTACGGCCTGCATGAAGCACCTTACCGTCGGCAACCGAACGAACTGGTGTTCCAGTCGGTGCCGCAAAATCAACTCCATTATGTGGCCGCCGCCGCTTGAGCACCGGGTGGAAGCGAGACTTGGAGAAATGACTCGATATCCTGCTAAACTTTACCGGATATCGAAGAAAGGAATTGCCCAAGACTGCACCCTCACTATCAAAGTAGCGGGAAACTTTATCTGCTCCCGTATAGCGGACTGCCACATAGGCAGTGCCATCAACCTCCAAGGCAGCGGCAAGAATGGTACCGGCACCGAGCGAGGTCCCATCTTCTAAGACAATGTCCTGATAAATCACTGAAAAGCGGTCTCCTTTACGAAAATCTCGATGAAAGGAAATTCGGTCACTGAACAAATCAACCAAATTATCTATCGCATCATACGGCAATCCCGCTCTATTGGCGGCAGCAGCAAACGAAGTTTCAATCGCTCCAGCGACGACTCGCTCGCGGTTCACTTTTGGCAAACGCTCGACTGAGCCAACAAAGCGATCCTCTGCCGTCCGCTTCAGAAAAAACTGGACGTCTTTGGAAACATGACTCTGCAGTTCAGCTAGCTCTCCTTGATCGGAGAAGGTGAGATGTAGAATCTGGCCCCGAGCAATTGAGCTGGGTATCGCTTCTTCCGATGACAATCGCTTCAGCTCTTCGTGAATCTGTGAAGCTTGTAGCATCGACAGCCCGTGCGTAGAGAATATCGTCCCAAGCGTCTCTCCTCGCCTGACTTTATGTGAGATTCGCGGTCGAAATTCAGTTTTGACGCTGGGAAGTTGAAGCACTTTGGGAGTCGAGGGAGGCACGAGCTCTTGAAACGCTGTCCCGGAAGAACTAGGTATTGTGCGTGTCAGCACTAGTACGGCCGCTCCTATGAGTCCCACAGCGAGAACGGAAGCGATGACTCGCTTTAGTTTCCCGCTGGGTTTCTTTCGATTAAATTGGCCGGATCGACGAATTGGCGTACGCGATCTACGGACGGGAACATCATCGGATGCTCTCAGCAGGCGTTCTCTTCGCTCAGGCTGTCGGTCGGCGTAATCTCTGATCATCAACTACCAAATCACTAATAGGACAAAAACTTGGACGAGTGGCGACAGTTTTACTTTTTCCATCAATCTCGTCAACAATTGACCACGCAGGCGTTTTCCTCTATTTTCCGTCGACAATATGAATGACAAGCGACTACTCGGAATCGACTTTGGGGATGCTCGGATTGGGCTGGCTCTTAGCGATCCCTTGGGAATATTTGCCCAACCTCTTGTCACGATTGAAAACACGGGCAAGAGATGCCTAAAAGACCTCGCTGCCATCGTCAGAGAGCATACCGTAGGCATAGTTGTAACGGGCTTTCCTCTAGAGCTTGACGGTTCAGTTGGACCACAGGCTAAGAAAGTTCGAAAATTCCATGGCAGATTGGAGCGTGAGCTCAAAACTGCCGATCTTGGAGTTGAAATGATACTCTGGGACGAGCGTCTCACTACTGCTCAGGCGGAGCGAGTTATTACAGGTTCAGGTCTGTTGAACCGCGAAAGGAGCTCTGCCCTCGATAGAATTTCGGCTGCTCTAATTCTGGAGAGTTATATGAATAGCCGTCAGAATTAGCACCTGGTATATAAGGGGCAACCTGATGTCAGAACTACTCCTGCCAGGAAAATACTAACTGTTAACCTATTAGACGATGTTGCGCGGCTTTTTCAAAACACTCGGAAGCTTTGGGGTCTACCTCCTGGCCTTTTTTATTCCCGCATTGGGCCTGGTGTATTGGTGCAACGTCAACCTCTTTGCAGCTCTGGATTCAGGATCCAAGGAACAGGTCTTATTTCAGGTCCGCGAGCGTTGGACTGCCCAGCAAATAGCTGAAGAACTACAGAAGGCCGGTATCATCAAGAATCCCGCTTCAATCACCTTTGTCACAAAATATAAAATGAGTGAGGAAGAGCGAAAGAATCTAAAGGTGGTGGCGGGCGAATATGCGCTGAGCCCCGGGATGAAACCTGAGGAGGTCCTCCAAACTCTGCTGAGCGGAAAAGTGGTAACTCACGACATTGTCATTCCCGAAGGCTCGACTATTCGCCAACTAGCGGCGATTCTCGGGGAAAGTGGTTTGGTTACCGAGGAAGAAGCAGACAAAGCACTTCGCGATAGAAGTACCCTCTCGCGCTTGGGCGTTCCTGCATATATTCCAGAAGGATTTTTTGCCGGTGGTTCCTATAGCTTTACGCGACCCAGTCAGCCGAGTGACCTACTCGCGAAACTCTTTGCTGAGTCGAATAAGCGCTATGATGAAATGGTGCCAGACTGGCGAAAGCGTGCCTCTGATTTAGGGATGCAACCATATGACATTTTGAAACTTGCCTCCTTAATCGAGCGTGAAGCGCGCAAACCCGAAGAGCGCAAATTAGTATCTTCAGTGTTTCACAATCGACTGCGCATTGGCTTGCCTCTGGAAAGCGAAGAAGCGTTGCGATATCAGCACCCCGAGTTTGAAGGGCGGCCACTACCGCCGGAACTACAGAATCAGCCGAGCCCCTACAATACCTTTCTCAATACGGGACTTCCGCAAACTGCTATTTGCTCTCCGAGCGCCAGTTCAATCGAAGCAGCCTTAGCGCCGCAAGACACCGATTTTCTCTATATGGCCGATAAAGCTGACAACGCACACGAATTCTCGGCCACCCTGCGCGAGCACAAACGCAAAGTGAAGGCAGCGCGTGATTCTATCCTCTCCGCCGAGTAACTCGCGAATTTTTCAGCAATTATATCGTCTTAAACAAGGGGGATTGCTCCCCCGCACCCGTGAAAGAGCTGGAGCAAGCGGTGTTAATTGTTCTATAATTTCGCCTAGTTAAACCGAGAATAGTCAGCACCCTGATTTTTCTGCAAAACTACTATGTATGGGGAGTAAACAACTCATAAATGCGGTCAAACGCCGCTCGACGCGATTTCAGCGATTCAACTTCGCTATCTCGCTCATCCTTCCGGTAGCCTTGCTCTGTCTTTGCCTCTTTATAAGTAATGCAGAACTTCTCCCCAATACCTACGGGCTCCCCCTTCTCGCATTCGCAGTCGTCACACTCCTGTATATGCTGGAAAAGACGATTGGCTGGATTCGATCTTCCAGCGATATAGAAGCAGCATCGAGAATTGACCAGGCGCTCGACGCAAAGGAACGATTTGTCACTGTTGCTTCAATGAGCGGCGCAGAACAGCTCACCCTTATCGAGCAGCAAAGCGATAGACTCAGCGCAGAGTTCAACCTAGAGAAAGAAGTAAGCTTTCAGCTAAAGCCACAGGCAAAAGCCTCGCTGATTTGCTCCCCACTTATTGTCGGCGTTCTGCTTTTATTTCTCTGGCTCCAACCGCCCTCGAAAGAGATTCGTATAGACGATGCACAGCGCAGCGCTGAGCTCGCCGAAGATCTACGAGAACTCATAGATGCTACTGAGCTTCCAACTGAACTCCAACAAGAACTCGCTGCTCTCGCCGATAACTTAGAAGAGCACGGAATGTTTTCTGATGAAGCTATCGACGCATTGGAATCAGCGTTCGAGCAAGCAGAGGAAATTGAGCAATCAGAAAGTGACGCTTCGGAACAAACTCTGACCCCTGACGAGATAGAACAGATCCCGTCGGAAGCCCTGCCAGAAGATGCGCAATCGAATCAGCCCCCTCCTCAGGAGCAGACTCCGGAACAAGCAAACCCAGAGCAACAGGAAGAAGAGGCAGGCAAGGAGCCCGAGCCGCAAGATTCGTCTCTCAATCAAAAGACTCCAGAAAACCAACCACCCCCCGATCAAGAACAACAAAACGGAGAACAGAAAAGCGGGGAACAACAACTGGCTCAAAAGAAGGACGGTAAAGAAGCTGAGAGTGCTGGTTCACAGCAGTCGGGAACGCAGCAGGAATCCAAGGGTTCGCAACAACAAGACCCGAAAAAGGCGCGGCAGGGAGACGGAGAGAAGCAGCAAGAAGATCCGAAAAAAGGCTCAACCGGAGTTGGTGAAGGAAAGGGAAAAGGTCAAAGCGGAGAGCAGAAAGAACAGAAAGGCGAAACACAAAGCGGCTCCGACGCAAACGGCTCGAAAGAAGGTGATGCGAAAAACCAGAGTTCGGCCGGAAAAGGTCAGCAATCGGGTGAAAACAAAGAACAAGGCGAACAAGGTGCCAAACAAGGTGAACAGGGTCAGAAGAAAGAGCAGGGTCAAAGCCAACAAAACAAGAAGGATAGTTCAGCGAAAGGCGAGAAGAAGGCTGGTGCCAAGAAAGTGAAAGAAAAGCTCGGCGAGCTAAAGCAAGAGATGAATAAAAAGAGCGAGCCGAAAAACCAGCAATCTCAAAAACAGGGTCAAAAAGGCAAACAAGGCGCATCGCAAGATCAGCAAGGGAAAGGAGCAAAACAGCAGCAGGGTGCCAAGAAAGAAGGAATGGAGCAGAAAAAAGGAAACAACAATAAAGACGGCGCTCAAAAGAAAGGCTCGCAGCAGGGTAAGGATGGCGGTCAGAAACAGAACCAAAAGAATACTAAGGGTAAGGCTGGTCTCAAAAAAGATGCGAGTGGTAAAGAGCAAGAACAAGGTCCGAAATCCGGCCAGGCTAAACCCGATCCGAACTCGAAGAATGCTGCACAGAACCCTGCAAAAGATGGTCAGAAGAGTAAGAATGCAAAGAGTCGCCCAAACCCCAGCAAAACCGCGAAGCGCTATGGGAAAGAGGGGGGTGGAGAAGATGGCCCTCAGGGTACTACTCCACCAAAGCTCGATAAGGTAGAGATCCCCAAAGAGGAAAAGATTCTCGTTCGATCAGTCGGAGCAACGGATGATAAGCTCTATAAGAGCGGCGGCGGAGCAAGCGCCTCCACAAAGCTCGGATCGGCTGAATTTACTAAACCCAAAGCAGAAGTAGGTGATACCTCACAGCCAATTCCCGTGGAATATGGCAATATTCTGCAATAGCGTTCCGTTCGCCAGACGGACCGAGCCGCGCGTTAATTTTCGTCAGGTAGAAAGTATACATTCCTACCGGATACTATTAACAAATTGCACTGTATAGCGAGCTGTGATTCTCTTTGCCTATGAGCAATAACCCCAACAATCCTGAACAGATGACTTCTGAAACTGCCCCAACAACCAGCCCGACATCCGCTGCGCAACCAGCGGCTATTCAGCAAGAAGTCGAGAAGTTTTCAGCAAACTTCAATCGCCTCGAAGCTGAGATTGGTAAAGTGATAGTCGGCATGCAAAATACGGTTCGTCTGACACTTTCCAGCATCTTTGCCGGAGGTCATGTGTTACTGGAAGGGGCACCCGGACTTGGAAAAACGTTGCTGGTGCGATCTATCGCCGAGACCATGGGTCTTTCCTTTCACCGGATACAGTTTACTTCAGACTTGATGCCCAGTGACATCACCGGAACACAAGTACTGACTGAAGATGAGGACGGCCGTCGTCGCTTCGTCTTTCAGCAAGGTCCAGTCTTTGCAAATATTCTCTTGGCTGACGAGGTGAACCGAGCTGGTCCGAAGACACAGTCAGCCCTTCTCGAAGCTATGGAAGAGCAGCAAGTGAGTGTACTTGGTGATACTATGCCGCTCCCGCAGCCGTTTTTCGTGCTGGCGACACAGAACCCAATCGATCTTGAGGGCACCTACCCTCTTCCCGAGGCGCAGCTCGACCGATTTTTATTTAAACTCGTAGTAGACTCGCCAACCAGTGGAGAATTGAAAGAAATACTCTCGCGAACGACTGGCAGCCAATCGACGCATCTCACGCCAATCTTACCGGCAGAGGACACGGCGCGGATGATTCTCCAGATGAGAAACTTGGTTCGTCAGGTTGTCGTTTCGCCAGTGATACAAGACGTCCTAGTGGGAATGGTGTTTGCGTTGACTCCTGGCAGCGATAACTGCACGAACCTCGTAAGCGAATATGTTCGTTTCGGACCTGGCCCACGAGGAGCGCAGTCAGTGCTCCTTGCAGCAAAGGTATTTGCACTGCTCGATAATCGAATTAATCTCGCCTATCAGGATATTAAAGCTGCAATAGTCCCTGCACTTCGACATAGGATGATTCTCAATTTCCAAGCAGAAGCAGAAGGTATCACTACCGATCAATTAATCGAAGAAGTTCGCGACGCAAGCTAGCCAGGATAGTTCTATGGCATTAGCTGACCCATTTACCCCAAGCTTTTTTCGTCGGCTTCAACAACTCAAGATTCGAACTCGACGTTCATTCCTCGGGAGCAGGCAAGGATCGCACCTTTCGAAAAGGAAAGGTCAAGGATTAGAATTCTCCGATTATCGGCCCTATGCACCAGGCGATGACTATCGACATATTGACTGGGGAGTCTACGGAAGAACCGACCGGGTCTACGTGCGAGAATTTAGAGAGGAACAAGATCTCAACGTCTTAGTCGTACTCGATACAAGTGCGTCAATGGGCTACCCACAGGGTGAAAGAAAGTTCGAATCAGCGCGTGACTTGGCGCTTTCCCTTGGCTACGTCGCACTTACCGACGGTGATTCCGTTATCTTCTCGATGCTTGGGCAACAGAACACCCCGCGCTACTCGGGCCCTAAGGCACTTTCTCGAGCGGCGAAAGCACTCTACGATGTGTCGCCCCAAGGATCTTTTTCACTAACCTCCGAACTTCGCGCGGCAATCGCCCGGCATCGTATTCCAGGGAAATGCTTCATCATCTCAGATTTTCTCTACGACCTCGATGCGCTGTTTGAAGGGCTCGATCTGATTCGCTTCAAAAATTTCGAAATTGCACTCGTCCAAGTACTTGCACCTTCTGAGCTCAAACTTGATCTCGAGAAAAGTTCATTGGTCGTTGATGCAGAAACAGGTGCAAGTTTAGAGCTCTCCCTGGGAGCCCGTTCTGCGCAAGAATACGCGATGGCGCTGGCTACCCATGTTGAAGCTATTGAACAATATTCAGCGCGTTACGGCATTACCCACGTCCTCACTTCAAGTGCTGATGAAGTAGCTGACGTCGTGCTGACAAGATTTCCCGAAGCCGGGCTGCTTGGATAGCTTCGCAACGGGATTGGGCACATTGCCCGAACTGATGATTTGACTAAATTTTTGGCCAGGAATGGAATAACATGTGGTCCGCCCTGAGTAGTTTGCAATTTGGTTCGCTTTCAGCGCTCTTTGCCGCGCTGGCGATTCCATTGCTGGTACTCGCCTATTTGAAACGTCAGCAACGAAAAAAGACCATCGTATCGAGTCTCATTCTCCTCAAATCTCTCACGCCCCAAGCGACGACGAAACGAAGATTTCGCCCGCCGCTCCGGTTTTTTCTAGAACTCTTGGCCCTCTGCGCTCTCGTGCTCGCCGCAACAGCTCCAGCATTCAAGTCCCCCGGCTCACATACCGCACTACTCATTGATACTTCAATGAGCAGTGCAGCACAGAACGGGAGCGGAGAACGGGCGACGACTCGCCTTGGTATAGCACTCGATGCCCTGCGAAGCTGGTTGACCAATCAAAGTGAAGGACAAACATATACTTTGTTCACCTCCGCTCCAAAGATGAATCGAATTGGAAATCAGGAACTCTCGAGAAGCGAACTCTCAAAGCTACTCGACCAGGTGAAAACCACTTGGAGTAATGATTCTTTTGACGGAGCCCTGTTGGAACTTGCGGAATCTGGAAACTACGATCGAGTTATTGGTTTTACCGATCGCAATATCTTGGAGAGCGAAAATCCAACTGCTTTTGGTGAACGACCCGATGAACAAACGCGAATTCAAGTCTTTCAAGTTGGCTCTCCGGCGGAGAATTACTATCTTGGAAATGTGCAGCTCAATAGATCTCGAGACTCGAAGGCGAGCGTCACAGCGTCAATTCGCTTTTCCGGTAGCACTCCGATAACACTGCTTGCCGAATTAAGCCCGGTCTCCAAAAGTGGACAAGTCAAGAAAGCGGTGCGCACCCGTCGACTGCAAGCTGTTCCCAATCGAAACAATGAAATGACATTCACGCTCCCGGCAAAAGCCAGCAAAGCGGTGGGGTATCGAGTCCAGTTGCGAACTCCCGACGGAAAAGACAAAAGTAGAAACGCCCTCAGTGTGGACGATACTGCTTGGGTCTCTGACAGTAGCAGTGGCTCACTTCGAGTTCTGCTTGTCAGCTCAAACGATGACTTGCTTGGATTGAATCGCATACCGGGGATTTCGGTAGAGAGCAACTCGCCAACGGACTTCGCCTCCTTGTCGGCCGCTGACTTGAATCGATTCTCTCTCCTTGTCTTCCATAGGAATGCCCCGAGTTTTATCCCTGCGACCGCATCGTTGCTGATTTTACCACCCGGTGGAAATCCGATATTCCCGGTGCTCGGAGAAGCGGAGAATCCAAAGATCACCTCTTGGGCTCGCGACAGCCCGATTACGCGATACCTGCGAGTGCCGCTCATCACACCGAGCAGTACAGTGTTTTTTGATGTGCCTGCCTGGGCTCAATCGGTGATCAGTGTTGAGCAAGGCACCGTGCTGAGTGCAGGGGAAACTGGAGGAGTTCGACTGGCCGCCGCCGGTATCGAATTGCTCCCGTTTGAAGGCAAGCAGACTCCAGGACTTAGTATCCTTACACTGAACCTGATTAACTGGTTGACGGGAAGCAACGAGCTACAGAGTGGCTTTGTGACGAGCAGCACTACTCGGCTTGAGTCAGGTAAAAGCTGGATAGTCCGAGATCCAAACGGGGCAATTGAAACGATTGATGTTCCAGACTCTGCGACCCGCTTTTACTCGTTTAATGATCCAGGAATCTATTCGCTCTCAAGCATCGTTCCGGGCACTACGAAAGTGGCACAAGCACGCACCCAACTCTATACGGTGAACGCCTTTCATCCAGAAGAGTCTGCCACCTTTACTCCCGCAGTCATCGCTGTGCCAGAGGTCGTATACCGAGAAAGTGTTGCCATAGCCCCGGAAAAGCCGCTTTGGCCTTGGCTCGCTGCACTTGCACTCATCGTCCTGTCTCTCGAGTTTTTTCATCATCTCTTGGCCGCCTCGCCTCAGGAGGAGTTGGCATGATCGAGCAATACGCCAATGCAGAGTTCCTGCGACCCGAGCTTCTCTGGTTGCTTCTTGGAGTCGGTGCACTTCTTGCGATTGGACTCTTCCGGCGACGGCGCCATCCGGCGATTCTGCTGTTGCGAACGCTCGTTTGGCTGGCATTGATCCTCGCTTTAGCTGACCCAGTTATTCAAGAGGAACGAGAAAGTCGAAAGTATACGGCCCTCATCGACACTTCCCGCAGTGTTTCCCCCGAGGGACAGCGGGCCCTGCTCGAGCAACTTCAGCCCTTTATCGAGAACAGCGATACGGCTGTGTCACTGATTCCATTCGCTCAACGACCCGGTAAGCGAGCTTTGGAACTAAAAGGTGATGTCGATCTCGATGAAATTGAAGAGGATCTCGCACAGGTTGCAAAAGAGGTATCTCCCGAAGAGACCAATATCTCCTCTGCAATCCAGCGTTCGCTTTCTGAGATTGACAGCAGTTCAATTCTGCTGCTCAGCGACGGATTTGAAACCGCTGGTGATGCGATAAAGATCGCCCGCCGTGCGGCAACGAATGGGGTAGCGATCTACCCCCTTGTGCCGAATGACTCCTTCTTTAAGACAGCCAGCTTATCGATATCATCGCTCCATACGCCGATCACTTCTGCCGCAGGTGATAAAGTCAAGGTTCGTACAAGTGTTAAGAACACCTTTGACGAGGTTCAAACAGGTCGATTGCAGATTTGGATTGATAGCGAACAGCTCTACGATCAAGAAGTGTCAGTAAACGCCCGCCAAGAACTGTTGATTACTAGCGAAACGCCCATTCTTAAGGGCGGCCTTCATCGGGTGCGTGCACTGCTCACACCAAACGTTGGTGGCAAGAAAGCGCAAGAGCGGCATCGATGGGTATCGGTAAAGGAAAAATCGAAGATTCTCATTCTCCATGGCTCTGTTGAAGACCGCCGAGTAATCAATGAATTGATTCGCCTCAAAGGATATGGGGTAGAGGATATTATTGCCGACGGGACCAAAAATATACCGACAACGTTCTCCGGGTATTCATCGATAGTAATGAATAACGTTGCCAAACATCAGCTCCCGGGTGGCTTTCTCAAATCGATTGAAGGGTTCGTCAAGAAAGGAGGTGGAGTACTTCTGATTGGTGGAGATCGCAGCTACGGACTTGGTAAGTACATAAATACGCCGCTTGAGAAAATCTCACCCCTGAAATTTGTCCCACCGCAGACCAAGAAACGTCGACTGCGCGTTGCGGTAGTACTGGTAATCGACAAATCGGGGAGTATGGTCCAACAAAACAAGATTGTAGCTGCAAAAGAGGCGGCAATCATGTCAATCGAGTCGCTGAAAGATGACGACTTTGTGAGCGTTATCGGATTCGATGCCGCTCCATTTGTAATTATTGATCTAAAGCCCGTTCGAGAAGTAAAACCAATTGCACAACGCCGCTTGCGTAGCCTTACTGCGGCCGGTCAAACAGATCTTCTGCCAGCCCTTGCCGAAGCACGCCAGCGTTTGCGGCGAGTAAAAGCCGGCCGAAAGCACGTGATTGTCTTGAGTGATGGTCGCTTCCCACTTTCCACTGATGTATACGCCTCAGAGATCAACCAAATGAAGCGTGACGGTGTGACAATTTCCGCCGTTGCACTGGGAAGTGAGGCTGATGTACCGTTCATGCAGTATCTCTCCACCCAAGGAAAAGGCGCCTTCTACCATACGCTTGACCCCTCTCGCCTGCCAAAGATCTTCGTACAAGATATTAAGGTTGCCACCGGGGAGAGAACGATTAACGAGAATCAACTTTTCGCAGTGGGAATGGGACCCGGAGGCTTGAGCTCAACCTCGGTGCGACGATACCCTCCATTGAAGGGATTCGTTGAGACATTGCCAAAAAAGGGATCGACGCTCGAGCTCATTACTAAGAAAGGCAAGAAGGTCTTCCCGATACTTGCAAGTTGGAAGTATGGAAAAGGCAGCGTGGTTGCTTTTACCTCCGATGCGAACGGCAGATGGTCCTTCCCCTGGCTGCGATGGCCCGACTTTCCTAAGTTCTGGGGCGACGTGT
>CBDUGV010000011.1:0-38414 GCA_965366815.1 uncultured Bdellovibrionales bacterium
GTGAGCTTTTGCTCTTCTTAACTTTTTTTGTGACTCCTTTGCCACCAAAAGCTGCACTGAGGTCCACTTCTTCCTCCTCAGCAGCAGGTGCTGCAACTTCCGCTACATCCTTCTTGCGCTTGCTTTTCTTAGCTTCAGGTTTAGCAGTAACTGCCGGTTCGGGATTGTCGTCTTCTAGTCCCAGTGACAAACCGGCTGCAGCAGCCGGAGCCGGTTGTGCCTCTCTCTTTTTCGGTTTTGGATTTGCTTTCGGTTTCGGCTTCGGTTTTGGCGCCTTGGCCTCCTTTGCCCTCGCTGTCTCAACAGTCTTCTTAGTAGCTTTTGTCCCGCCACTCTCAATTGCAGATACAGGTTCTTCGGCCAAGTCGTCTGAAAAGTCGATGTTGAGATCATCGAATTCTGGCTTCTCGGATTCTTGCTTGTTCCAACTCCCAGTCCCCAGCCGCTCCCAACTTCCGGTGGAATCCAGTGATTGCTCCAAGCCAGATGGCTCTACCGTTGCTGCAGGCTCTTCTGTCTCAAGTGCCCGCGCCAGTGCGGCTCCTAAATCTTCAGTATCTTCTTGATTGCTCATTATATCTCCTACCCGACCTATAATATCGGCAAGAGAATAATCAGACTTAAACCACTGAAAAAGTGCTGATAAATCAAAGGAATACTCTTTCTGTAGCCAGAGGAATACGTTATGTAATTTCTACAATGAGAACTATGAAGAAGCTAAATCTGCAGTCTTATCGTCGGCTCGGCTCGTTCCTGTCCGCCGTTGCCGGTATTTTAGCAGTTAGTTCTGTCGCTATTGCTTCTCTATCCGTCCTTCTCTTACCTACCGAGGCGCTCGCTCAACCTAAAAAGCTACCCCGTTCAAATCAGCCGGAACTCAACAAGGGACGGCGAATGGGCCATACGGTTGAGCTGGGTGCGGCGCTGAGTCTGACGGGCTCAGCCGCCACAATAGGCAACAGCGTTCGAAAAGGCATGGCGCTCGCTCAACAAGAAGTGAACACTTCAGGATTGCCGAAAATCATCCTCCGAGTTGAAGATACCAAAAGCACTGTCGATGGCGCTATCTCAGCGGTTAAGAATCTAATAGAAGTTCGCAAGGTGCAGATCATCCTCGGCCCAATTGGCTCGGGTGCCACCCTCGCGGTTGCTCCGCTGACTGAGAGCAGCAAGGTCTTGCTTTTTACCCCAACCGCCGTCGCTGAGAAAATTGCTCTGGCTGGAGACTATGTGTTTCGAAACAGAGAAACTGCTCGCGCCCACAGCGCAAAGGCCGCTGAGGTTTTAATAGAAAGGAAGATCACCAAAGTCGGTATTATTGCGGCGCAAAGCGCAAACAGTTTGTCCTATGTTGATTCTTTTCGAGTCGTCTATGGGGAGAAAGGTGGTTTTGCGGTGTACTACGGTGAGTATGAGGAGCACACCACAGATATGCGAACTCTCGCTCGACGCGCCAAGGAGGCTGGAGCTGAGGCGTTGTATATAGTCCCGACAATTGGAGCAGATGCCGGTCGCTTGGTTCGACAAATTCGCGAGTTAGAGTTTAGCGGAACTATTTTGGGAAATGAACTTTTTGAGTCACAAGAATTCCTTAAAGCTGCCGGCTCGGCTGCCGAGGGGGTGTTCTATACTTTCCCTGGATTCGATTCATCGCAGGGCCCAGGAAAGCGGTTCGCCAACAAATTCCGTAAACGCTTTGGCAAACCGGCGGATTTCCATGCTGCGAACGCCTATGACGCCGTACTTATCCTCGCTGATGCAATCCGCAGCTGCGGCAATATAGAAGTCGAATGCATCAAAGCCCATATTCTGGCGATTGTGAACTACTCAGGCGCTGGAGGTAGAACTTCCTTTGACCCAAGTGGCGGGGTCACGAAGGCGGTTTTGTTAAAAAAGATAGTCGGAAAGAATTTCGTGATCGCGCCACCAGAGCCTGAAACGGTTGATCCGGACCCAGCCGATGCTACTTCAGTGGACCCTCAAGCCTTGGAGCCTGGAGCGGGAAATCCGAAAGCCGGGAACTCCTCGTTCGAAAAAAAACAAGGCAGCTAGGGCAAAAAGCTCTGAGCAAGCTCGAGATCGGCTGGAGTCGTCAGTTTTATATTGCGCTCGACTCCCTCCACCACGGATACGGCATGACCTAGGCGCTCTACTAGTTCACAATCGTCAGTGCCAACATACCCAGCTACATTGGCCTCATCATGGGCGCGACAAAGGAGCTCATAAGAAAAAACCTGAGGAGTTTGTGCTTCCCAAATATCGGCGCGCGGCACAGTGGCTTCGATCACGCCTGCTTTATTCACTCGCTTTAAGGTGGATTTCACAGGAATAGCCAGGAGTGCAGCTCCGGTTTCTCGACCCTTTGTCGCGACGGCTTGGATTCGCTCTGTTGGGCAACAAGGACGCGCCGCGTCATGCACCAAGACGAACTCAGCTTTCCCCGCTAAGGCTTGAAGACCAGCTTTGACCGATTCTTGCCGCGTCGCACCGCCGGAAGCAATTAAGACTTCGAGGTCACCACAGGCACTTTGAGCAAGGGAGAGAATCTCTTGGCTATCTTCGGGTCTCGTAACGAGAACGACCCCTTTCAAGACTCCAGACTCAGCCAAAGCACGAAGTGTATGCGCAAGCACAGGCTCACTTGTTGTTTGACTGCCTATGGGAAGGAGAATCTTGGCCCGCTCCTGCGTCAGCTCTCCCATTCTGCTACCACTTCCTGCAGCGGGGATAATGCCATACATAGGAGCAAGCCTTTCGAACTAGTCGGAGACTAGAATGAAACCTGACAGAGCTCTTGGAGCTCTGCTTTGACGGTATCTTCAGGGCTCGACTTTGCAATCGAGATTTCCTTGACCAACAATCCTTGTGCAGTGTCGAGCATACGGCGCTCACCAAAGGAGAGCTCCTTGTCTGACTTAAGAACCGAAAGGTCACGGATGACTCGGGCAATCTCTAGCACCGAACCAGTTTTGATTTTCTGAGAATACTCGCGATAACGACGGTTCCAAGTTTGAGTATCGAGTGTCACATTCCGATCTCGCAGAATGTCGTACACCTCATCAACCATGCCGACGTCAACGACACGACGAAGGCCCACAGTATTCGCTTGGCTCACCGGCACCATGATCTTCATGCCTGATTCGCTAATAGTAATCATGTAGAATTTTTGTTCAGCCCCAGACACCTTTCGCTTTTGAATCGCGTTGATGACCCCCACCCCATGTGCCGGATAGACGACTTTGTCCGTTACTTTGAAATCGATTTCCTGATCTTGCACAATCGAACTCCCAATTTTCGTTATTCCAGCACCTGCACTCGAAACGTATCTCAGCAACTTGGCGACGACAGCTAAATGAATCTTTGTGAAGCTTTTGCAACGTTTCTGCTACAAATACAGTGATTCTATGGCGGTCGAGAGAACGAAGCGGCTAAATGAAGAAGCCTTCAAAAGCGCGCGTGATTATAACTTACCTGAGCAAATGAGTCAAACTAACGAATATGTTCGGAAAGTAGCTCAACTAGCGGTTTAGACCCTTGCAAAGCGCCGATAAATGATGTCCGAAGTGGTCAGTTAGCAATGCCGTATAGGTATCAGGATGGGTCTTGAGCAGCTGTTTCAAGGCAGAACCGAGCTTCGGATCTGTGAGAACCGAACCGAACGTGCAGTGGATAATTTGCCGCCCTGGATGAGAAAAGCCCTTGCCCTCTGGAACTTCAGACCAATGCTCCAAGTATAAACGCTCAAGCTCTTCAACGTCCCGTACTGCATCCACATCAGGCACCTGTTCGAGTGTCGCGGAGACATGATACGTCGCTCTATCTATCTCATAGCGCTCCCGGGCAAATCGAATGATATCGGTGAACAACTCTGGATCATGCCGAGCAGCAACCCGCACAGCTTCCAGATAGCTCGTCCCTGCAGTCTTTACATGAAACCGACCTTCAGTCGCACGAGCCAGTGCTTCGTATACCGAAACTTTGTCAGAGCCTGAATGAAGGCTTAACTTGTAGGGGCCAAGCTCTTTCGCTATCGCGGCATGATCATTGAGTGAGACCTGGAGTTTCAAGGGATCGCCAATGAAATCAACGCCCTTCTCAAAATCACCAATGAAACGCGGAGCCAGGCTAACAAGTTTTACTCCTGCCTCGCGCAAACGATCGGCAATAATATAATGCTCAGCCAAGGTTGTCGGTTGATCCGTTTCATCCACGCTCAACTCGATTTCGTAGGGCTGCTTAAGCTCGGTGGCGACGCGCTTAATGTAGTCAGCCATCTCAAGCGCCTGTACGATGGCCTTGCCGTACTTCACGGCGGCTCGCTGTACTGTTCTTTCGTCGAATACGATCTCTGGTCCATTCTCGATTCGGATAGTTTCACCGAGATAGCTTACAACCCAGGGTATCTCAGCCTGAACGGTCGCAAATTTCTTGCTAAGTACGCCCTCGTCATAGTCATCAGCTTGCTGATCCACCTGTTCGGAAGGGTCAATGGTGAAAAAGGTAAACCCAGCAGCAGCAGTGACATCGACATCGGCTCTCGTCTTAAGGTGGTCAGCGTCCGCACCGCAAACATCGGCAAATCTGAGATCGTCGAGTGCATTTCTAGCGTCAGTCATTACTTCGACGGCGGTGCGCTTGGTGCGGGTCATCTCCCGAATCGACTGCTGAGCAAAAATGCCCTTGATTGGGCCACCAAACTCCAACAAGGCCTGCAAATGTCCGGGGGTTGCCATTCCGAGTCGATCGCCAAATCCAAAACTAGGCTGAATCCCAAGTTCTACAGGTTTAGAAGACATAGTGGTGCTCCGATTCGATTCTTGGGTCTCCGACTACACAAGCGAAAGACCAGCTCATACTCACAGTTGAGAATCTATTCATTATACGAGCCAAAGCTCATAAAGCAATTTCCCTACGGTTTTCTCAAACCCAAGGCTTTATGCTAAAAAAATGGAGTTTCGAATGAGCCATCAACGCGAAAACGCTACGACACAGGGAGCGAATCATGCAAGACGCAGTGTATCTCAAGGAAGCCGAAAACCTTTCCATAAAGAGCGTTGATGAGGCCCCTGCCCCTGGGCCCGGTGAAGCAAGGCTGCGGGTCCATGCAAGCGGAATTTGCGGCACTGACCTCAGTGGCTATCTCGGCAAGATGCCGTTTTATGCCCCACCCCTTATCCCCGGGCATGAGCTCGGCGTTGAAGTGCTCGAACTTGGTAAAGGAGTGAACCATCTGCAAGTGGGAGATCGTTGTAGTCTTGAGCCGTATCTCAACTGCGCCAAAGCTGACTGCGAGATATGCCAAAGTGGAGGCACGAACTGCTGTCCCCACCACCAAACCTACGGCGTACACTGTGACGGCGGTTGGCAAAAGACGATTACGTTTCGCGCCGACAAGCTACATCCTTCGCCTGAAAAATTGGAATACGAGCAGCTCGCAGTCATTGAGACGCTCGCAATTGGATTTCATGCGGTTAATCGTTCCCTGCTTCAAGAAGACGGCTGGGCTGTGCTTCGCGGTGCCGGCCCGATTGGCCTCAGCACGCTCGAGGGGCTCAAGGTAAAGACCGACAAGATCGTCGTTGTCGACCTCGACCAAAAGCGCCTCGATTTCTGTCGAGACGCCATGGGTGTCGAACATACCTTCCAAGTAGGCTCTGAAGACCAGGAAAAACAGGCATTTGAGGCAGTCCAAGAACTAACTCGCGGATTTCTTGCAGACGCAGTAATAGATGCAACTGGCCATCCTGGGTCAATGCGAGCGGCAGTTGACTACGTTCGTCATCGTGGCTCACTGACCTTTGTCGGCATAGCTCCCAAGGACGTTGCTTTTGAACATAAGCGGCTTCATGCGAAAGAAGGAACCTTGTTTTGCTCGAGAAACGCCTTGCCGGAAGATTTTAAGATGTTGATTTCTTTGATGGAGTGCGGTCGAGTGACAACCGATGCCTGGATCACTCATCGCTTCGGGTATCAGCAATTACCGGAAGTCTTTCCATCGCTCCTCAAGCCGGAGACCGGTGTCTTAAAGGCAATTGTACAGTTCTAGCAAACAAGCAGTGCTGGAGAGCGCAGCATCCAAGAATGCCCATCTGCTCGCCAGAACTACCGGTCCTAGGTAGAACTACTAGATTTTCTGTAGTTATCGAGTGCCGAAAAGGACACCCATTCGAAATGACTCACATCGTTTAGTTCGATGTCTCGTTCCAACAAAATGGCGTCTTCGCCATTGTCTCGGTAATACCTTCGCCTCACGCCAACTCGCTGAAACCCGAACCGCGCATACAAGTGAAGCGCTGCCGTATTGCTAGGCCGCACCTCGAGAAGCGCCTGTTGCATGCCTTCGCGGACTCCATAGCGCAACACATGTGACATCAGGAGCGTAGCAAGTCCCCGGCCTCGATGCTCTGGAGCAACGGCAAAATTGAGCACATGAAGCTGATGACAAAAGACATGACAGAACGAATAGGCGAGTAATTCGCCGTTCTTCACCAAGCCAAGGCGAAGCGAGATCTCCTTGCTGAACTCGCCGCGGATGAGCGCCGGTGACCATGGATTTGGGTAACATTTTGGCTCGAGTTGGCATATGGCTATGAGCCATGATTCATCGAGCACAACTACTTGAGGTACGGACGAGTCCTTATCTACCGGCCCGTTGGGCGGTAGATTCTTACTCTTGAGAACATGCTCGTCTGTACTCACTATCTAGCTTCTCTCGTAGGCATGTTTTTGCCTACTATACTGCGTTGTCGTGTGGCGTTTGTTAGAACCCCTTTATCTACAACATCAGTGCCTCTCACTTCAACTATGCCGCTTGGATTAGCATTCACCAATTCCTCGCGCATAAGAAATGCTTTCCGTGTCGATCCAGAGAATGCATCACGAGGTTCAAAAGTATCGTTATACCCCTGATCCACATCGCGTGCGAGTCGCTTGTTCAACAACACGAGACAAAAAACAGAAAAGAACCCTACAAAAACCAAGCCAACTAACGCCCTGATAATTAAATCTGCGAGTGGCATACCGTAGGTCTCCTATTCCAAAGACTAAGGCTCAACGGAAATTTCTTCCAAAAAGAAATTCACATGGGCGAACTTAGTCAAACTACTAAACAGAATGAGAATGAACCGAAAATGAACCGCTGACAGTTCAATTATACCTCAAATGTTGTGCTCGAGCACGGCTCAAGACAAGAATAGTAGTTTATGAATGATGTCAGGTCTTGGTGACAAACCTAATCACCCAGTGCGACTCAGACTTTCTAGACCGAATTGCTGTTCGGTTTTTCGCGAAGTTTGTAGAAAATATCCTGCATAAAATCCTGAATAGGAACGAATAATTCTTAGACAAACAAACCAACATTCGTCATATCGAGTCGCTGATTACCGCGCTTTGCGCCCCAGGGATGATACTGTCCCGATGCGGCATCGAGCATTAGGTTCCAAAGATCTTCAGCAACCAGGTCCAACTCTTCCTCCATCAACCGTCCGCCGTTAAAGTCGGCGATATGCCTGAGTCGGTCAAACACCGGTGTGTTACTAGCGCACATAAGTTGCCAGATTAAACCGGGATACCACCAAGAAAGATTGCCAGAAGAAAACAAGTTACCGTTAATTCCCATACTCACTTTGGCGGTCACTGAGCGCGGGTCGTTTCCTGTCGTCGCTCCAATCCAAATCCCACCGCCTCGAGTTGGACGCTCGCCGTATTCGAGAGTCCCTAAGATTGGAACGGAGTCTCCAGCTTTCGCAGTCGCTGGAAGCTGTTTCTCATCGATCGTAGAAATCTGCTCACGGATATTTCCTTCAGCAGGGTTGGTGTCTTTAGTTGAGCCGTGAAGCGCCAGCTGCCGATTAAAATAGAGAATCTTGGCCAAACATTCTCGAGCTACCTCTTTCGACTCGGCACATTCAAGTATCCAAGCAGGATTAAGCTCATCGAGCTCGCTGATAACTGAAGTTCCCCCAAGCCCACAGAGCCATTGAGAGATACGTCCGAAAATGACGTTTATCAACACGGAAAGCCCGTCAGATCCGCCACACTCGACCCCGAGCAACAGATGCTCAACCCCTAGTTCTTCTCGCCTATCTTCTGCCTCCATCACATCGGCAATTGAGAGAACCTGCTTTCGCAGATGACCAAATTGATCATCTACGAAGTTAGCCAGGAAATTACTGCGACGGTTCTCTGGAAAGACATTTTCAATCGCAGCCTTGATGCCGGGAGTTTGAATACCTCCTGCATACTGGTTGTCCTCACAGGACATTCCGTTACAGACTACCCCACCGACATTCGGATTACAGCAGAGCCCCTCAATCTGTTTGCGAATAAACTCAGTCCCGTCTCCAGTCTGACTACAGCCATGACGATTATTGAGGGCAACAACACCATCAACATTGCGGTAGCGAGACTTAACTTCATCGTTGAGTGCACTCACCCAATGCTCTACATCGCCGGTAATACAACCAACCATTGGCACAACAAAGATCCAATTCTGAGTGCCGACCAATCCGTCCTTTCGAAACGGGCGCTTATAGCCAAGAAATGTCCGACGCTGCGGATACGTCTTTGGCTTCCAATCATCGGAAGGCCCTGTCCAGCTTGAGACATCAACATCTTCTAGCGCGTCGTTGTAATCGAGCAACTCAATATCGCTTGTACGAATGACTCCATCCTTTGGATCAGCTTTTAACTTATAGACCTTGGTGACATCGCCTAGAATTGCCGCAGAAGGCAGAGGAGAGACGTTATGAATATGCACATGCTTTCCAGCATCGATTCCTTCGGCTGCTGTGCCAATCGCCCGTCCATGGAGCACAACAGTTTCCCCAGCCGCAATCGGCGACAAGGCAAACTTTCCCTTGAAGGGAACTGCCTCAGAGACCGTGTGAGTCTCGCTCGCAGTTGGAGTTGCGACAACCACCTCGCCTTCACTCAGACCACTAAAGTTCAGGGCGCGAGCAACGTTATCTTTTGGATTAAACTGCCGGGCTTGAATCGACATACACCGTATCCCCTTCATTTCTTTCGAATTGTCAATTGGCCCTGGATACTAGCAATATATGCCAGAAATTTACAGTATTCTAAGGTAGATTCTTGCGATTTATTAGTAAGTCGACTAGAAATTTGGGTAGCAATTCGTGCGGTACATTCAAAGTTCAATAGCCGAAGCGCGGGCAGTTCTCGAAAGAGTGCAGCAAGAGAGACTCGCAGAATTCGTATAAGGCAACAAAACCAAAACAAGGGAATCGAACATGTCAGTAGATAAGTTTGTCTCCGAGTCAGCGAAGACTCCCCATAGCTTCGACGCGATGAAAGGTCGACGCCTTGTCGTACTCGGCACCGGTGCAATTACCAAAGACGTCATTTGTGCGTTCTCCCGAATTCCTGACACAGAAGTCACCATTGGTCGTCGGGCAGAAGAAGGTCTCAATGCTGACGCTGAAGAGATTCGCAAAGCCTGTGACATCGGAGACCGACTGCATCTAAAGACAGTAGATGCAAAAGACGACACCTCTGTCCGCGAGTTCGTCCAGTTTGCGGCAGAATCTATGAGCGGAATAGATTCTGCCCTATTTGGCGTCGGAGGTTTTCCTCCGGGTGCGAATCTCGATCAGAATCAGGGAATAGATGGTCTGAATTGTGCCGCGATGCTCGGACAACTCGATTCAGATCTGATTGGTGGAGTGCGTTTTGCCCAAGCGCTTGAGCCCCATTTACGGGCCAGTGTTGAGCAAACAGGGCAACAGGCCCGTGTCGCATTTATCGGTTCGATTGGCCCAGACTGCGGTGATTCAAGTTATGGCTACAACCTCGCAAAACGAGGCACACTGCAGTTGATGGAGATGCTTGCCGACCACTGGGCACCCTGGTGCGGTGTCAATGCGGTATCCCCCGGGGTAATTCCTTCAAAACTCAACTTTGAGCGCATGTCAGAAGCCTCGCCGCGCGGCCGGGGTGCAGTGAAGTTCACGATAGCGGGTCGCTATGGGCAAACTATTGATGTCGCCCAGGCTTTTCTCTACATTCTCAATCCCGACAACGCATGGACCATGGGCGCGAATATCATTGTTGATGGCGGAATAACCGTATCGCGTAAATACGGCGGTCCTCATGCCGATGAAATGCTTGCCTAGTTCTGGGTAGAACCTCCTTCTACAAAACAGTATTGAGAAAACGAACACGCGCAAGAGCAGTGCGAAATTGCTCAGGCGCGTGTTGATCGAGTCAGCACAAGGCTCAGATCGGCACCGAGGGGTCCCAAGAGTTCAAAGTGGTATCACGCGTATTCCATTCGCTGTGCCATCGCTGCAGATCAGGTGCCGCAGAACGAAAGCGTTTGGTAAACTTGTGATACGTCTTTCGAAGCACAGTTCGCAGAAGTGAACCGTCCTCCAATTTGACATCTTTTGAACCACAGCGACCCCGCAACAGATCAAGCGAAAGAGCCCCAGCGGCGCGAAACTCGCGATGCCGGAGGTGATCTGCGAACGAACTGACGGCTGCGGACACGTGGTAGCTGCGAGTGCCAATACGGGGTCGAGTGAGCTGCGTTTCCGACGAAAACAAGTTCAGGTGAGCTGCAAGCATTGCCACTGGGGCGTTCACTCCTGCATTCATCACTGCACTCATTCCGGTCCAGACCCGCGGATTCACCTCGATCAAATACAGCAAGCCATCGTCAGCCCGTATGAACTCGAGATGCAGGATTCCGGAAATCCCCACAGTTTTCGCCACGGCAAGTGCCGCCGACTCAATCTCTGGCTGATCCACGGTTTCACGCATCAGAATCCAACCCGCCTTTTCATGTGGTAAGCCGCAGTCACGCAATACGCCGAGCGAATGGGCCTGATCACCAGAGACGGCCACACCAACAGAGTAAACCTGTCCTTGGACCAGTTGTTGTGCGACCGAAGGCCACAGGAGACTGGAATCCAAGACCTGATTGACTTCGTCAGAGTGTGGACGCTGTACAAACAGCGTTCCATGCCCACCAGTGCTGTGCACCCGCTTGATGACCAAAGGGCGTTGCAGCGAAGACAAGCGTTCTCGCGAAAGCTCAAGCGAACAGCGATCTGTATCGAACAACTTCACCGTAGCTGGAGTCAGCACTCCGGCACGAGACGCTATTGCTGGCAGATTCGCCTTGTTGTGCACCCTCAATAGATCACTGAGCTGAGGGGCAATTATTTCGGTGTCGGGCATCTGCTCCCGATACCGAGCCAATGTGAAAACTTCGGCGCCACGTGCGAACACGGCAGCACCAGCAATCTTCGCATCAAAATCGGCCACAGCTTTGACAAACTGTTCCGGCTGATCGAAGGGATGGGGATACTCGGCTGTCGCCAGCCCCAATCCGAGAAGCTTCGGCAATACCTCCTTGCGCTCCCCTTCTTTCCACATCAGCGCCACCGATATTCCTGCTGCCAATAGCTGCTGCACAATGCGCGCTCCGGTGAACGTTTGGCACCCGAGCACGATCACTGGTTGTCGACCCAGCCTGTCGCGCAGCAAGGCGGCAACGGAAATTTCATACTCACTCATACCACCAACCCCTTGAAAACAGACTAGAGAACGAAATCGAACTCAAAAAACGAGACGAAGAACCTCTGAGAGGTTCTACTCAAAACTAAGAAGCTAACTGGTGTAGACGAGCCCTCGTCACCTAGCGTGTGGACCAGCAGGTCGGAAAGAGCGGGAAAGATGGCGAAGTGCTATAAGCTACTCCTTTCATGTATAAATTCAAGTGGATCCTAGTTTTGCTGTAATTACAGCTACTAAGAGCGGAGGGAAAAGCTCGACTCAGCGACTGCTGCCATCAAACTGTTCTGAATATTGTCTAACTCCTCCCCCGAGAGGGTTCGGTCTCCGGCGCCAAGAAAGAGTTTCACTGAAACACTTTTCTCGTTCTCTTGCAGTGGCTTTCCTTCATACACAGAAAGTACTTCGATTCGTCGCAATAGCTCAGAATCAACATTGCTTTTTAGCAAAGTCTCTAGTTCTGCGTAGTAGCTCTGCTTTGGCATAACTACTGACATTTCAAAAAAGGAATCCGGAAACTTACTTGGTCGAGCAAAAAGCGATGTCTTCTGATCAGCTTCAATCAGAATTTCAGTATCGATTTCGGCAATCACCGCACGATGGGAAAAATCTTCGCGAAACTGCGGAGTCACTTCTGCCAACACTCCAATCTCTTTTCCAGCCACGATAAGACTGACAGCTCGATACGGATGCATCCATTGCTTATAGGCAGTGTAGTCACCAGCAGCAGACTTTGCAGTTCCTGCCGCAGTGCTTCCGTTACTCCCAGACACGGCGAAAATTGGCTTGAGGCTTAAAGGCTGTCGAGAGACCTTGCCGACCACTCTCTTTACTACTGTGACCATTGAGAAGAAGTCAGCCCCCTGCTCAACCGCCGGCGTTACTGTTTGAGCTATTGTGGATTCATCCCGTCCACTTGCATACAGCAGGGTAAGCAAGCGCCGCTCAAACCCCGGAGTGTTTTTGAACTTCGCTCGATACTGAAGCTCAGTATGCCGCGGGTCTTCAGACGTTTCGTAGCCACGCCCCAACTCAAACATTGCCAGCTGTGAAGTATTTTTACCGTTACTAAGCAAGGTTTCGACCATGCCTGGAACCAGTGTTGTGCGAATATGACTTTGATTCACATCAACTGGATTGAGCAGCTCTACCGCTTGCTCAATGCTAAAGCCCATCGCCTGAGCCCGCTCGGGGTTCATGAAGGAGTAGTCGTAGGTTTCAGAAAAGCCCATTCCGCAGAGCAAATCGCGAACTGTGTGCTCGAACTCCTGCACATGGCGAGTTGGTGCTGCTACTGACATGATTCTCGGCGCTTCTTCAGCAATGTTCTCGTAGCCAACTGTGCGCCCGACTTCTTCAACAAGATCATCTTCCAAACTAACGTCGCGTGTCGCGCGATAGTAGGGAACTTCGACTCTATCTTCTTTGATCCAGTTGAAACCGAGTGCTGAAAGCATCCGGGTAATCTCTTCGTTTGGCACATCATAGCCAAGTCTCTGGCGAATGTAGTCAAAACGAGCCGGCACTGTTACTTTGACCGGCTTATTGGGAAAGGTATCAACTATCGCACTGTGAACGCTGCTGCCTGGAACAAGTTCCTTCATTAACTCGACATAGCGATGTTGTGCCAAGGGCACGGCGTACTGGGACAGACTCTTTTCAAAACGATTTGATGCATCAGTTCTCAACGCATGGCGAACTGAAGTCTTACGCACCCGAACCGGGTCCCAGCTTGCAGCCTCATACAACAAGCGTGAGGTTTCATCGCGAATCGCGGTTTTTGCTCCACCGAGCACTCCACCAAGTCCGATAGCACCGGACTCATCGCAAACTGCCATATCTTCAGCAGCTAGGGTGTATTGCTCGTCATTGAGACCATCAAAAACTTCACCCTCTTTTGCCAGGCGAACTTTTAGAGTTGTGCCACTGAGCAAATCCGCATCATAGGTGTGATTCGGCTGACCGATATCATGCATGACGTAGTTACTGAGATCGACGATAACGTTTCGAATGCCTGCACCGACCGCATGCAATCTTCTTCGAAGCCATAGGGGCGACTGAATCGCTTGCACTCCGCGAAGCTCAAGCCCGGTAAAGCGGTAGCAGCCACAATCTTTGGCAACCTCAATCGCCCAATCGCTCTTACCGCTGCCTAGTTCAGCGAGCAACTTCGCGCCAGCTTCATCGTTATCAGCAAAACGATCCATTGAAGTAAGGACTGGTCGATCAAGAATCGCAGAAAGTTCGCGCACAAAGCCGAAATGACACCAGAGGTCTGGGCGATGAGTTAACGACTTATTGTCAATCTCGAGAATGGTGTCAGCCGCACCAGCGTACAAGCTAAATAGCTCTCCCGCCTTCGCTTGGGCCTCACTGCCGTTTCGGCGACAGCTGGCAATATACTGCGGAGTGAGGTCAATAATGCCGCTATGATCACCGCTTAGCCCAAGCTCACGCTCTGAGACTAAGACTCCCTTGCTCTCAATCCCCTCTATGGTGCGAACTTCAACTTCAGCATACTCTTCCGCGGCACCTGCTGAGCGAAACTTTGCTCCAGGCGCGAGATAGACGCTGAGCATTCCCTCTCTGACATTGGGAGCACCGCAGAGTACCTGCACCTGTTCCTTGCCAAGAGAAAGGCTCACCACGCTAAGCTTATCTTTACTCGGATGCGCTTCGACTTTCGTAACTGCCGCAACGATTGCAACATCAACTGGCGAAGCGGCAAGCTCTACGCCGTCAACTTCTGCAACGCGAGTGGTGACGATTTCTTCGAATCGCTCATTCGAGATGCCATCGAGTGAAATATAGTCTTCCAGCCAATTGCGCGAGATATACATAGGGCCCTTAGGAAAACTGTTTTAGGAATCGCAAATCGCCGCCTTGTAGATAGCGAATATCGTCTATCTCAAACCGCGACATCACCAATCGGCTCAATCCCAGACCAAAGGCAAAACCCTGCCATTCGTTGGGGTCGATTCCGCCATATTCGAGAACTTTTGGATGCACGAGGCCACAGGGCAGCAACTCGAGCCAGCGATCGTTAAACCAAATATCGAGTTCAAACCCTGGTTCAACAAAAGGAAAATAGCCTGGACGCAATCGGACTTGCGGATCAAACCCGAAAATCTCGCGCAGCAAGGTCTTCATGAAATAGAGCAAGTGAGCAACGGTCACTTCCCGGTCCACCATCATCCCTTCCATTTGGTAGAAGGTGTGTTCATGCGTTGCATCAATTCGCTCGTAGCGAAAGCAACGACCGGGGGCAACTATTCTCAATGGTGGTTTGAGCTCTTCAAGTGCGCGAACCTGCATAGTCGAGGTCTGCGTTCGAAGTAAGGCACCCGCTTTGGTCCAAAAGGTATCCTGCATATCCCGCGCTGGATGCGTATCGGGAATATTGAGCGCATCGAAGTTGTAGTACTCCCCTTCCACCTCGGGGCCATCAACAACCCAGAAGCCAAGGCTGGTAAAGATCTGCTCGAGTTCCTGCTGAACCTTGGTCAGCGGGTGAAGCGAGCCTGGGCCACTTACCATCGGAGTAGCTTCAGCGGGCAGCGTCACATCGAGCCAATCCGCTTCGAGCTGGGATAATTGATCTGCCTGGGAAAGTTGTTCTTGGCGGGAAGTGAGTAGAACCTCTACTTCCTTTTTGCATTTGTTCAGCAGTGCGCCGAGCTCTTTTCGCTTATCAGGCTCAACATCCTTTAAGCCCTTCATCAGTTGGGTGAGTTCGCCCTTCTTGCCGAGAAGACGAACTCGTACACTTTCCAACTCATCCCCACTTTTTGCTAAGGAGATTTGCTCAGACGCGTCTGATTTTACTTTTTCGACTGAATGATTGTCGATCACGTGTTTGGCTGTGGCTTACTTGCACCGAATTTAGCTAGCGCTGATTCCAGCTTTCGCAACTTTAGCTACTTCTGAAAATGCCTGTGGCTCAAAAGCGCCTAAGTCAGCTAGAATTTTTCGGTCAAGCTCAACGCCGGACTTTTGCAGTCCGTTCATGAAGCGGCTGTAGCTCAATTCTTCAAGCCGGGCAGCAGCTCCGATGCGTGAAATCCAAAGCCGACGAAAATCTCGCTTCTTATTTCTGCGATCGCGATAGGCATACTGCATTGCCTTATCAACACGACCACGCGCCTGACGAATGGTGTTCTTAGAACGACCACGCATTCCCTTTGCGAGCTTTAAAATCCGATTGCGACGACGACGCGCTTTGACTCCGCGTTTTACTCTCATGATGACCTCTTACTTACGTAACACTCTAGTGTGGCAGCAACCGATTCAACGACCGCATATCGGCAGCAGCAATATATTTGCCACCGCGCAGCTGACGCTTACGCTTAGTACTTTTCTTGGTAAGAATGTGCCGTCGAAACGACGATGCACGCTTTACCTTCGAACCACCAGTCTTGCGAAAGCGTTTGGCCGCTCCGCGATTTGTTTTCATCTTCGGCATAGTAACGCACTGATCACTTGATTAATTAATCACTGCCCGAATACCCACGGACAAAGGGTTCTCAGATCTGTGTTCCCTGCTGCACCTGAGGTGCAGTTAAACCCACTAAATAGTTAGCTATTCACGGGGTTATAGGATCGAACCGCGGCATCCTAACAGGTTGTTTCCCAATTTGCCAGAGCTTTGCTGTGGCAAATTGACAATATTATATACAAGGAGCCTGGCACCCAAATCGGTTCGCAGCAACTATCTGAAATTACTAGGTTAATGTCAAATGAAATTGGCAAGATTAGTTGACGAGCTGGCGATGAGTTGCTAGTTCTTCTCTCTCCAATCTCCTAGGCGCGTAGCTCAGTGGGAGAGCACCTGCTTGACGTGCAGGGGGTCGGCAGTTCAATCCTGCCCGCGCCTACCATATACTTCTCTTATAATTTGCGGAAATTTGGGGTTTTCTCGGGCTTGCGATTGCAGGGTTGGGAGTTGCGAATCTTCTTCTTTCACTCCGTGGGGCGCTCAAGTGCCGCGCAGGCTTAGGCTCAGGGCGCTTGTTTCAGGTGTATGATCTTACTTCTACTTCTCCTATAATTTACGGAAATTTGGGGTTTTCTCGGGCTTGCGATTGCGGGTTTGAGAGTTGCGAATCTTCTTCTTTCACTCCGTGGGGCGCTCAGGTGCCGCGCAGGCTTAGGCTCGGGGCGTTAGTTCAACTGGATTCCAAGCAGTTGGCTTAAGAGGCCTTATTTACTGATATTCTAAATGAGTTAATATTGCCCAACCGTCGAATAGCTGACCAAAATCGAATCAAAACACGGATACCTTCAAGAGAATGCAATCGACTGAGAGAATATGTGAAGCATGCAACGACAGCTTTGTTGTCGAGGCAAAGGACTTCGAATTCTATCGACGAGTTTCTCCTAAGCTCGGAGGAAAGACTCTTGAAATTCCCCCACCTCGCCTCTGCCCGCTGTGCCGACTGCAACGCCGGTTAGCTTTTCAGAACTTAATTCACGTATACCAACGACCATCTTCGCTTAGTGGAAAGTCGATCATATCCATGTGGCCAGAGGATGCTACCTTTCCCGTGTACGACAACGAGGAATGGTATGCCACTGAGTGGGATGGTTGCAGCACTGGTAGAGCGTTCGATCCGTCACAGCCATTTTTTACACAATTCGCCCGTTTACGTGATGCTACTCCGCATTACGCTCGTTCTGCATTAGAGCTGGAGAATTGCGACTACTGCAACAACATTGGCTGGTGCAAGAACTGCTATCTTATTTTCGACGCCGACTACAACGAAGATTGTTTCTATTCCGAATCGTTAGTGCGAAGCAAAGACTGCATAGATTGCACCAACGTTTTCGATAGCGAACTTTGTTATGACTGTGTGCAGTGCCAGGATTCCTACCGGCTTCAATCCTCAACCGAATGCAGCAATTGCAGCAATAGCGCTTTCCTTTTCAACTGCCGAGGATGCGCCGATTGTTTCTGCTGTGTCAACTTGCGCCACAAACAATATTGCATATTCAACGAACAGTTCAGTAAGGAAGATTACTTCAAAGAACGCTCGAAGTATCAGCTGGGTTCGTTTAGTCAGCGACAGAAAATCGCTCAGCAAGCAATCGAATTTTTTCGGACTCAACCTAGGCCACATGTTATTCAAGTAAACGTTGAAGACGTATCTGGCGAGGGAATTTACGATTCGAAGCAGGTGCACGATAGTTTTTACGTACAAGGTGGTCGTGACATTCGCTTTGGATACCGGCTAAAAAAGCATACCAACGATTGTTATGATTTTTCTGCTTTTGGCCTCAATGCTGAGCTAATCTACGAGGCCGTTCACTGCGGCATAGATAGTCAGCGCTTACTATTTTGCCACCTCTGTTGGGGTAATTGCTCCAATCTCACCTACTGCATCAACTGCGTTAGCTGCGAGAATTGCTTCGGTTGTGTAGGACTGTATCGCAAGCAGTTTTGCATTCTCAACAAACAGTTTACCGAATCGGAATACAACGTACGAGTTGCAAGCATAGTGGCTGAAATGGAACAATCCAAGGAATGGGGAGAGTTCTTCCCGATGCAACTCTCTGGCACCTCTTACAACCATTCAACTGCTTTTCGACATTTCCCATTGTCATCAGAGGAAGCTAAACAACGTGGATTGAAATGGCACGATCGAGAGACCATACCTGATGGAAATGCCATCAGCGCAGATTCCCTGCCTGACGTACTGCCAGAAAAACTAGAAAGTATTGTGGTGCGCTGTGCTCAAACCGAAAAAAGATTTCGCATTACTTCACGTGAAATCGAACTATCTAGGAAACTGAATATTCCGTTGCCTCATATGCGATATGACGTTCGAATGCTCGAACGTGCCAAGCGACTAGGAGATGTCCGCGTCTATTCTCGAAAATGTGCCAGCACAGGTCGCGAAATACATTCCCATATTCCGCCAGACTCGCCGTGGGTGGTTTGGGATCGAGAGGAGTTTCTTGGCGAATTCGACAGTTGAAGCAGAACCGAACAAGAAGCTACAGTCCAACTAGAAGTTGCTCATTTGCTACTTTCCCACCCTTTCTTGTTGTGAGTAGTTGGTCTAAATGATACCCGGCCATAGCTTCTCCTTTCGATCAAAGTAAGGAATAGTGAGAAGGGCTGTTCGGTGAAGTTCCGGCTACACGCTCCTTAGGAACTTGATAGTATCAAACAACAGCAACAAGCTGTTGCGATATACCGCTAAAGTCAGTGCGAATGTCCTATATTCGCCCTTTCCGACTCATTAACTCTGTTTTTATCGGTATAATCCCATATTAAACGTTCGCTATTTCTCTTGAATTGATTGGGATAGACCAAAACCCACTTATCTCCGCCTGAGCTGTCAAAGAGCGTCACAGGTGGAGATGGGTGAAAGCGAAAAGGTTAGTAAGATATCTCCTCTAGGCAATCCAAACTAGTCTTGAAAGTAGAGTAAACACCTCACTTCGAGTGAGCACCTCGTTATGAGGTGTTTACTCTACTCGCTCCACTTTGGAGCAACGGCTAGCCGCCGGAATGGCTCGGAGACCAAGGGAAACCTTGGTAGGAAAATGGACAAGTTCTCAAGAAATGTTAGGCGCTACGTTGCAGAAACCGCTTCTTTCCAGACCATCGAAGAGTTCGAAACTAGGTTGAAAGAGATTTTTGACCGGGACGAACAGGAAGCGTTCGTGCGGGCGGCGATGAGATCGCGGTTCGCCTGGGATCTCTGGATAAAGGACGAAAAGAAGTGGGGAACTCCCCATACCGGCAGTGTTTTCGATGGTACATGGGATCAACTTCCCGAGGAGCGTAAGCGCCATATTGCCTTTCGAGGTTTAGATGAGATGTCCATCGACTACCACGAAAACGGTGAAAGGAAATTTCCGTTCAAGGGGGCCAGGGCGGCCTTTCTGAAAGAACAAAACGTGCAGGAGGGAGAGTTTCTAAGAGTAGGAAAAGAGAACTACAACTTCGTGGACCGCGAGGGAAAGGAGGCGCACATCTTCAATGCCCCCGACTCTGTCGGAGTTTTGGAGAGAGTTTCAACTAGCCCTAACCCCGACGGCTGGGCACAAAAAAAGGTACTCCAGGGTGATTGGATCTGGAGAACCGGGGAAGACTGGCAAGCAATGGTGGTGTTCGAGAGGAAATACAAGGAGGGCTGTCTGCTGCTCGATCCGAAACTGGTGGATTTGTTCCAAAACCACCCCGAGTTCGGGACACAATTGAGGTGTCCCGGGCGAGGCAAAGTCGAGGTGGTCAAGGTCGAGGAGAGGTTGGCGGAGGTGTTTGGAGACATTAAATCGTTCTCCAAGTTATCACTTGGCCAGCCGCCGATCTGGATTTCGGCAAAAGTCCTCAAGGGCAAAGGATTTGCCCGATTAGTTTCGGGCAACGGCCCAAAAGCCGCTCTATGGCTTCTAAAATCTGTTTTTAACAGAGACGGCCGTAGGCAAGAAGGCGAGATACTACTTTCCGATAGGTTAGAGAAGCCTACTGGTGGGGCGAGAATCTTGTTTGAAAGGTACAATTGTTCGCGCGGGATGGGGCGCCAATCGGCGTACATTCTCGCGTATCTTCCGAAGGGAGGAACAGTACCCTTAGACAACAAGAAAGCCCTTCGCTTTGACGGAGAGTCGGTCAAAGTAGCATAGGTTTTTTCAGTTGCACGTGAAGGTAGTCAAAAAAGGCATTTGGGAGGAGGAAGGCGCACGAAAGTGTGTTCCGGAAACGGTTAACCGTAAACTTCCCCGCATCGCATAAGCGATTCGGCGCAGGAACTGGACACCTGCGATATCAAAGCCTCGAAAGAGGACGTGGAGTAAGCCAGGCCAAATTGGCGCAACTTACAAAGCGACTGTCAAAGCGGATGAAGATAAACCCGAGATGGTTTATCGCCCACCCCTCATACCGTTAAAGCCGGAAGTGGGTGTTTTTTTTTACACGGTGACGAGGCAAAAACGCGATAGCCTCATTAGGTTATCTCGCTTTTACCCTGTCTCCGAAACTTTTGCCTGACATGAGTGTAATTAGTGTCCTTCCCAAACAAGGGCTATCTACGGAAGGTGCAACGTTGCCGTATCAACGGTTGGCGTAGTTTGAGACTCAGATATCTCGTCAGAATGTTTGTGCAGCTATTTGTCCTCAATAGATAGTCCAGGCGTTGACTATTCGAAATACATTTCGCTGCTGTAGTCGATATCAACAACGTCATCCTGCGATAACTCGCCGTCGTTGACTTCTGTGCTCTGATTAAGATGATCGGCGCTCCCTTCAATGATTTCTGTTTCCAGATTATACGATTCAGAATAGGTGTAGCTCTCATCATCAAGCTCGACATTCGAGTCGTAGTTTGCTGCACTTGCGTCCGTATCTCCATGCATATCGTCGGTAGTCGGCACTTCACTTTCTATGCAATCGCAATAACCCGCCTCAACTTCTTGATCAAAACAGCTGATTTGCTCACTCGCACACCTTCCGCGAAACCCATTACCGTGTTTAAACCTACACCATTGATTACAGCTGCGCTCTAGCACCTGATATTCCCCCAATATAACAGCACGCTCAGAAACAAAAGCATCCTCCAGAGGCTCGGGAATTGCAGGAAGTCCCGGAACAGGAGCAGGAGCAGGGTTTTGAGCCGGCACAAAAGGATTCACACCTACCGCATGATTCACGCCCGCAGCGACACTCACGGAACAACTATCGGGCACAACTTGGATACTGCCAGCAATGCTTGCAGAAGCGCACCCGGGGGTGGTCAAGCTATTGTCATTCGCTACTTCAGGCGGAGTGTTTTCATCCAGGTTAGAATGAAAGGCGAGTTCGGCTGTAGTATTGTCGGAGTCTTGAAACCAAAGATCATCCCTCACACAACAGCTTATACTCCACGAAGCTGTTTGAGCAAGATCCTTTAAGCCAAGCGGCTTCGCTGTCTCACGGCAAGACACCCGGCTTGGTTCGAGGTACACATCATGAGAGGCCCTTAGTACTCCAAAGCTCGAGTTGCACTTGTCCCCAACAATTGTTTTCGAGACTTCACTCAATCGATCTAGCGAAAGTGACTCCTTGAAACCATCTCGTAGTGTTGCACATTCGCTTGTGATATTCTCCGGCAAGTCAACTACTCCGACAGCGACTCTCATTGTTCCCCAGCTAGACCAGAAGAGAGTTCTTTCACCACTATGACAACTACTTTTGACGTCCTCAGGAATCGGGCCATCAAAAAAGGAAACTGGAGTTGGCTCAGTTGATACACCTGAGTCCGCTAGAACATCAAACGGCATCAACACTAGTGCGTAGGCCGCTATCAAAGCGCTGACATATATACCATTGCAAATTCTGCATGCACCCTTTCGAACGCCGGCGATCCCGTTTATGATTCTCATCTGCCTACATCTCAGCTCAGCATTAGTAATAACTCTGCACAAAAGTAATACGGTTATGGGACTTCGGATTAGAAAAAGACCCGATGTGGAAAATTGCAGCAAATTGAGAATATTTCGGTAGGTCGCGTCATCGAAGCAGTATTTTCGCAGAACTTTTTCGCATAGACTCAGCGCTGCCCCCCCTCTTCTCTACTGCCCAGGGCTCTAGCAAGACTTACTTCTAATTAAATGAAGTTCCATAGATTACAGCATCACAGGATCCCCCTTTGCCCAGCAATTTAGTCGAACCCTGTGGCACTATTACTAGCATCTTTAGATAAGTAGCTAATCTTACATAGGCCGCAGGTGTAGGAATGAAACTTACCTTACTTCTTCACAAATTAGTTCTCGCCACAATTGTCGGGCTTTTCTTCGCCTGCGGTGGTGGCGGTGGCTCAAACGACCTGGCAGAACGGCAGGCAGACACTGAAGATGGAAGCAGCGTCAGAGGTTTGAATACCAGCAATGCAATTCGCATAATGCCGATTGGTGACTCTATTACTGAAGGCAAGAACGGTCAGAACACTTATCGCTACTTTCTCTACCAGTATCTCGTAGACAACGGCTTCGATGTCGATTTTGTCGGGGCTCGCACCGGAGTGTTTGGTGGAGGTGAACCCGACCCCAACTACGATCGCGACCATTGCGCGCATTGGGGTTGGCGAAGCGATGAATTCATCGAATATGGTTTCTCTGTCTGGGCTCCACAGTATCCAACTGATATCGCGCTTATTCATCTTGGCACTAACGACATGCGTCTGGGCTACGATGTCGGACACACTTTGCTTCAGTTCTCGCGAATCATCGAACTTTTGCGAACCGCAAACCCCAATGTGATTGTTTTCATCGCCCAGATTATTCCAGCTCGCGGAAGCAACTTTCAAATAGACGCACTAAATGCCGCCATCCCCACATATGTTGAGTCGGTCACCACTGAAGCATCGCCGGTGATTGTCGTAGACCAGAATACTGGTTTCTCTGAAAATACCGATCTCGCTGACGGTATTCACCCTAGTACTCCCGGCGAGATTAAGATGGCTGGGGTATGGTTTAACGCTATCGCTCCATATCTCGACAGCGGCTCGCAAGAAGAGATCTTGGAAGAGTAGCGGGGATCGGTTTTAGGCACCATTTGTTACTTCTTTCACTGCGTGGGGCGCTCAGTTGCTGCGCAGGGTTTGTTTTGCAGTGATATGAGTAACTAGAGTCACGCAAAGAGACCGTTCATCAAACGCTATTTACTTAGAGCAGCAGCAGCCCCAGTCAAAAGCTGCACCTCTGCGAGCTCCCATGGTTTGCCTTGCACGGGTTCTACTATCTGAATGCGAAACGCTTTGGCCGATACAGGTGAAAATCCGAAGGTAAGCTCGAGACCCTCAAAATGGTAGGGGTTTCGATCACGTTCGGTTTTTATCAGATAGGGATGACCGACTAGATTTTGGACAATTTCCCTCCACGCACCGCCCGAGCCTCTCGCTTCTATCCGCACGCGAGGTGGGCCATTTTTGTAATTAGCTTGTAAGGAGAACAGACGAAGCGCGTGCACCGAAGTCTCTTCGGATAACTCAATACCGATTGACATCGATGTGTCTTGATCTAAGCCGCTCCGCCAAACAGTCGAAAGGTCCCCATCAGTTAGAAAGCCAGCATCCTCTGAGCGAATGCTCGCAGAGCTTTCTAACTTTTCGTCTGAAACCAGCTCAGCAGTTGGAACATCTGCGTGGTAAAACTCGCGATACACCTTGTAAGCCCCAACCCACTCCTCTCGTGCGTGAAATTTGTGCGCCGCGAGATAAGGTTCTAGCGTATTGTAGCGTAAGAGCGGATGCTGATAGTGTCCGTAAATATAGGGAGTATTGTTGCTCTCATCAACTATCCGGCGATAGAAGGGCTGAGGCCAGCCCGCAAAACGGTCGTTAAAGGGCGGGCTACAGATTATTTCTTCTTTCGTTTCGAACACGATGCGATAGGCGAGCCACCATCCAGCATAGCAGCGGGTAATCCCATGGCGCTCAAAATAACTATAGAGTGGAGTCAGGTCGTCTAGAAAAATCTCACGAGCGGCGAAGTTCGGCATCTTGTACGTTCTTGCAATATCAACTGCGTTCACACAGTTTATCGCAACGAGACAGAGCGCAAGGCTCCCGAGAACAATCCGCCCGGCTTTTGCTAGCACCGAATACAAATACGCGACCAGGAATGGAAAAGACCAGACGATTGGCAAGGTATACCGAACTCGTACGTCCATATCCGTCATCGCAAGCAGCGCCAATGCTATCCAGGTAGTCCCCAAAAATACATCGAACAATTCAAGTCTGGGCCATTGGTGCTGACGAAAACTGCTGAAAAACCTCCAACTCGCAACTATCGTCAAGCTTACTAAGAGGGCGGCAAAGAGGTAGGTGCTCGGGACCACGAGAAAATGAAAGCGTTCGTTTTTATTAATCGCATCCGGGATGAAATGCGGATCAATTCCCAACCCAGTCGGTAAAAGATCGGTCAAAATTGGATCCCAGACTCTAGACAGGGCTTGAAGAGGAGAATTTGTATCGGTAACAGTCTGATAAGCACCTGGCACAAAGAACTTCGCGTAAAGATAGGGTGCAAGACCACAGAGCAAACCGGGCAAAAAACTTACAACGCGCTTAAGTGAATCTGCGAAACCATCGCCCAGACAGATGTATGCCGTACCCATTGCCACGAACGAGGCCATCAACAAATGATTGCTGAGTGCCAAGCCACAGACAAGACCACCCAACCCACAAAACAGAAACGGATACCGACTTCGCTTTGACAGGGCCGCAGCCAAGGGAATAAGCCAGGCAAAGGTCACCGACATCGCGTGCTGCGGCGTCATGTGCGCAACTTGCCTGGTGAGCCAATATGCGGACGGAAAGAGAATTAATAAGACACCGGGCCAGGTCTTCTGCCAGTTCCCCAACTCTCGAAACACTAAATAGAAGCCAGGAACCGCGAGAAGACACAAGGTCAATTGTACTACCCGCACTCCAATGGTATCCCAGCTGAGATACTTAAAGACCATCGAGACCATGTACGCCTCAAGTGGAAATTGGTAGGGTTGAGTCCAGAAGAAAAGTGGAAAAGTCCCGCTCTCTGCAATCTCCTTTGCCTGCAAAAACGTCATGACTTCGTCGGCGTTTACCGGAAGGTGCACTAGTGCGGCGTGTGCGAGGAGCAGGCGAATCGCTACCGCTGCAAATATGAGCAATCCAATTACTAAAAACCGGAGCATGTGCTAATTCCCTACGGATAGACTAGGATGGGCCTAACAGCGGCTAAACCTACAAGATAAAGAGAGGTCTCTGCAAGAACTGCTCTGCAAGTAGCTAAGCTAGTTCGAATGTAACGAAAGTATGACCGTCCAATCGACTTTTGAGCCAACACCTCCTTAGTTAAGTATATGAGAATTTTAAGATTATTTTTACTGTTTCTCTATTGTGCGACAATGCTCTGCGCTTGTCTCAGCCAGCAGGAGAAAACTGAGTATCAAATCGTGTTCGACTCTAATCGCAGCGGTAATTTCGGAATTTACTCCATCGGACTTGATGGAGGAGAACCCAAAGTATTGATCGATTCAAAGTACCACGACATTCTCCCAGACGTATCGAAAGACGGAAAGCTAATCGTCTACTCCCGCGGCAAATCAGCCATAGGAAGGGATTGCGACATTTGGATCGCCAACGCGGATGGCTCCAATCCTCGATTGCTCGTCAAGAATGGAAACTTCGCCACCTTTAGCAGTGATGGCAAAACAGTCTATTTCGAACGCGAACAGAGTAAAGTTATGGCAGTCAGTGTCAACGGCGGAGAAGAAAGGGAAATATTCCCGCTCGGATTAAAGCCATTTGCCGGAAAGAAGATAGTCCTCCCTCGCGTTTCTCCCAACGGAAAATATTTAGCCTTTGGATCGGAATATCCACGGTTCTGGGAAACCTGGGTTATCGATCTCCAAACCAAGGAATTTTTTAATGTAGGGTATGGCTGCGAACCAGTGTGGAACAGTGACAGTAGCTCCTTTTACTGGGTTACAAGGGAGAATACGAAAAGTAAATCTGGAATTTCTTTTTTCGATATTGCGACCAAAACAACCCGGACCGTCCAAGATAATGGAGAGCCCTTCGGCCACGAGTATTTTCCAAATATTTCAGCTGACGAGAAGGTACTGCTTTGGAGTGCCTGTCCCGGAGATCAGCATTCTCACGAAACTTCAAATTATCAGCTCTTTGCAAAAGAGATTGGCAGTGACAACATTCGGCGGCTTACACACGACTCTTTTACAAATCGCTGGCCGAAGATAACCGGGGCCGGGCCCAAGTAGTGTCGCAATACGCAATTTGCAAGTCTCAATCATTTGGCACTTGCGCTGTATCCTCTTTGGTCACTCAGGAAGTTTTGTGTGCGTTCCACAAGCTACAGCTTACAAGCCGTTTAAGCGATCGGTTATTGTCTTTACAAGAAATTCCGTTTTCTTTTTAGTAAAGCCAATCTCAGCTATCCGAGGGAGGCCCTGGCGAATTCCGTTGGAAATTCTCTGCAAACTGGAAGTGACTACTGCTTCTGGCAGATCAAACTGTTTTGCAAAGTCGACGAAATCCCCTGCTCGGATATTGTCGTCCCTCCCCTGCAACTTAAGTGCCATATGTTGATCACCATACGGCAAGGTTGATAGCAAATCATAGCATGGAGATAGACTTATTCGACCAGAGTCTCGTTCATGAAGCAGGCTAATATTCTTTGCATGCAAATCGCCGTTGGCAATTAAGTAGGAGAACATCTTGAGCTCTAGTAATTTGCCAATCTCAATTAGCGGTGCACTCGCATGCTCGGTAATTCCCACTGCGATTTCCTTCATCGACAGTCGGTACTTATCCTGAGGATAGCGGTTTAAAAACTGACAGGCATCCTCTTGATGGAGGCTCTCTATCTTCTTTGTCGCTCTATTGTATTGCCGGTCAAATCGCTCAACGAGCAAGCCGGGGTCGCCGTTGCTATCGTGGACAATATCAGTTCGCGCCACCTCTAGACCGCAGCTCTTCGCCAATTTCATAAAGAAATGCTCGTTTTCTACGAGTCTCTCTAGTTTTTTCGGTGCGAGTTTGAGGATGTACCGTTTATTTCTTTTCTTAGATGCAATGGGAAAAGATATCATTTCTGCTGAAATCTTCGGATTGACCCCAGGTATCGCACCATCACTCAAGCGCCAGCGGTATTCATCCGCAGATATACTTTGCTCAAACAAGCGATAGAACGAAGTCGAATCCAGATCCTCTGGCAGCTCGCCTTTCACTGGTTCTATTGCAACGTTCTCTAAAGCGATAGCAACATCACCAATACAATCGGCACCAGAAGCTGCCAGGAGACTAAACATATCATCTGCTGAAGTCTTTAAAACGGAAACGAGAGCATTTAAACGCAAGCCCTCGGGTAGCAGTCCGGAGAAGAACGGATGCAGATTATCGGCAATCGTTACCACTGGAACTCTGCTCAGTGGTAAATGAAACGCCAGTGGCCCCACAAGGTTTTGATCCCCCTGCTCGAGATATTCTTCTGTGTAGGAAAACTCCGAACCCTTTTCGGTCCGGCGAATACTCCCCGCGAGTTCATCCTGCTTGAACACATAGAGCTGCTCAACAGTCCGCAATTCGCTAAGCTTTAGGTCTTGCTGCACCACTACTCAAGCTCCGCCGCAACGCTAATGGATTGACGGCCTCGAATGATATGCAACTCCAAACCCAAGACCCTGAGCACCGCTAACAACTTATCGACTCGAAGCGTTTCCTTACCCCGCTCTAGTTGAGAGATAAAATTGATCCCCGTGCGGCTAAACTCTCCTAATTGCTTTTGAGTGAGCTTCTTCGCCTTGCGTTCTTTCCGAACTAATTGCCCGACTGTTTTCATGCTATTCATAGGCTGAAATTCATTCATTCGCGTGAAAAATATCCATTTATCTTCTGATGCAGCTTTTTATCGCGGTTTTTCCTTCTATCGAGTGAATTTGGCTGATATTTGCACAAAAATGGAGTGAATTGCAAGTATTTTCATTCGATAGCGTGAATATTTGCGACTAGCTCGACGTTGGTTCGGTTTGCTTAGGTCAAACCTCTAGTGCTACTTCATCGCCCATTGGAGCAAATTCGAGCTGGCTCAGTAGCCCGCGTATTCGATAATGATTAAAACAACTCCGAGTACAGCTGCCGCAACTGCCACAAACATTCCGCTAGAACAACCGACTAGCTCCGGCAGAGTCAGCTTGCCGCGCTGACCCCAACTGCTGATCGTGCCGCTCGTGTATTTCGAACTCAGGGCAAAGATATATGACCCCAACAATAGACCGACGATACCCGTAACTGCATCTAGATTCCCTTGTCCGACAGCCGCAGCATTAGTACCGGGGCAATAAGCGAGCAAGCCGAATCCAATCCCAAAAATGAGACCGCCAATACTGTTCGCTGCATATTTAGTTTCACTAATTTTTAATTCAATGAGTCCCATTCGTCGCAGGAAATAACTACCAAGCATGCCGACAATAATCGCCGATAGCATGACCTTCACCACTATAAAGTTCTCCAGCAAAAGTGCTCCTACAAGTATGTCGAACTTGGCTACGCCCCCTCGTTGTAGCAAGAAACCAAAGATTGTACCAAAAAACAGCGCGGCAGCTAGTTTGCTGGGGGAAGTCTCTAGCCAGTCCCAGTTTAGAGGGCTGTTCTGCGCAGCCTCTTTAGATTCTTTTCTCGTTGTCGAGGCCTGCTGTGCTGCCTCGCTGTCTGGAAGACGAGATGTTGTAGTAGTTGACATGCTTACTATACCTCCAGGTTTCGGTTTACATGCGGTAGATCAACATCGCAGTAGCAATACCGCCGAGAAAGAAACAGATCACCGCAATCCACGACCCGACAGCTAACTGTAGTGTGCCACTAATCCCGTGGCCGCTCGTACAGCCACCGGCCATCCTGGCGCCAAATGCCATCAGGGCGCCGCCAAGCAGTGAGAGGAACGTTCGCAGTAGGTTGCTGTCGGAACCGAACCGAGCAATCCACATATCCGGTAAATAAGCAGCAGTCAGTTCCCCGCCCGTCCATGCAGCGATGAACGAACCGATAATTACTCCGATAACAATCATAAAGGTCCAGCCAATCATCGGGTGGCCTTTTCTGTAATACGGCAATGACGCTATGTGATGTGGTGCCACCAATCGACCAATCATCCCGGCTGCATCTGAATACGCACTGGATGCACCAATCTTTTTCCCGGCTAATACCAATGTCGAAAGAACGAGTAGTCCGATCAACGAGCCCGCTAGATATGGGGACCAGGCCGGTTCAGGATAGGGATAGGGTGAAGGAAGCATGCTTTGCAAGTTCGAACCTACTTGCCCCGAATCAAGGAGCGGTGCTGCAATTTCAGATATTGGATTTTTCATATCGCAATTCCCTAATTACTTCTCAATCTCGAATCCGGCGTTCTCCCAGGCGTGCATACTTCCAGGCACATTGTATACTTCCCGAAAGCCCTCTCGTTTCATCACGCTCGCGGCAATACTCGCGCGATATCCGCTGCCACAGTAAACGGCGACCGGCTGATCTCGCTTGAGTTCCAAGTCACCTTGAACTCCGTCGCGCAGTTCGCCGACAAATTTGTGATTGGCTCCAGAAATGCGGCTGTTATTGAACTCCCGAGTTGAGCGCACGTCTAGAAGCTGCAGCTGATCCTTTTCTTCAGCCAGTTTATGAACAGAAATCTGTGGCAGTGTCTCTACTGGAAGCCCCTTGTTATTCCAGGCCTTCATACCACCAGCGAGATACCCGGCAAACTCCGTCAGGCCCACATAAGCAAAATGCCAGACGATCCAGTCAAGTTGTGTCTCGTCTTCGACAACAAGTAGAGTTGGCCTCTGATAGGAAAGCATGTCTCCTGCCCAAACTGAAAGCTCCGGGCGGTCACCGATATTGATCGCTCCCGGTATGTGTCCACCACCAAAGGCTAACATCTGTCGGGTGTCGACCAATTGGGCCTCGCCGCTCTTGATGGCTTTCTCAAACTGCTCAGGTGGTAACCCCGGTATTATCGGTATATGGCAGATCGACTCCGCCCCCTTGGCGTTAATTTTCTTTAGAATTGGATAGTGCTGCGGGACGGGGGGTGCACCCTCTTTAACGAATGTTTTGAACTCTTCGAAATCGTCGTGCTGAAGGAATGCGTTCGTCCGTCGCTCGTAGCCGATGGTGCTCATCGGCCGCTCACCGATATCCGCCCCACATGCTGAACCAGCACCGTGGCCCGGGTAGATGATCACTCCGTCATCGAGCTTCAAATAGTAATTCTGGAGAGTGTCAAACAACTGTTCTGTTAGTTCTTCGGTCTCCTCTTCGCCAAGTAAATCGGGTCGCCCCGCTGAGCCGACGAACAAGGAGTCACCCGTCAGTATTCCCCAAGGATCGTCTCGGCGACTCTTCTCCGCCAGCTCGTACGACAGGTGCTCCGGAGTGTGTCCCGGAGTATGCCGAGTAGTAAGAACCACGGAACCAAATTCGAACTGCTCCCCGTGATAAATCTTCTCGACAAGGAAGTCATACTGCGCATTCCCCTCACCACTGGCGTAAATCTTTGCCGTACCGAGGCGTTCAGCTAATTCGCGCGAGCCGCTCATAAAGTCAGCATGAATATGCGTTTCAAAAATGTGGGTGATGCTCACGCCGTGCTTGCGGCTCAGTTCAAGGTAGACCTCCACATTCGGGCGCGGATCAACCACTGCCGCCGTCTGGCTGCTGTCATCGCCAATCAGATAAGACAATTGAGCTATCCCGGCCGTCTGTATTTTCTCAAACACCATTGTCATAGGAGACCCCGTCCATTTTCTATTGAGCCTGTATTTCAACAACTACTAATCCCAGCATCGGTCGGCTCCTAAGTTGAACTAGAAACGGTCGCAGATGCTACTTTTCAGTTATAGCAGCTAGGAATATTTGGCGTATGAGCTGGGTCATGTGGCCAAGCAAAGTAGCACTAGTGAAAAGCGAATACTGTTATCAATTTTGATTCAATCATAATTTCTTGGTATATTCGCTAGAATAGAACCTCCCGAATGAGGATAATGGCTAAGCTCAGCAACTTCTCGCAACAGCTTCAGGCTGATGCGTTCATTGTTCATTCCAGTTATATATCCGAGAATAGTAAGTTGACCTCTTTGCGACCTTGGAGTCGAGATCCGACCCAAGATCGCGAAGAGGCTCAGGTGTGAAATGGGTTCTTTCCGGTTTTCTCTCAGACCTCTCTTTCGCTACGAAGCGCAGATGTTTGCTGTCCTCAGAAGTCTCCGTTCCACTAATTGAAAGAAGATTGTCATGTCAAATAATCCATTTTTTGATGTCGACCGCTTACAACACGGTCAGAAGTTGATTACCCTGAAGGTCTGGCAGATTACTGCCGACCAACTAACCGCATTTGGCTTGGCGATGACGGGGATTGCTACAGAGGAGCCAAAGGTGAACGTTGTGCTTGACTTGAATCGCCTGTCAACAATTCCAACGCAAGTGGCCCAGATGGCGCCCATCAACCCACTCGTCTTGTACCTCGGAGTATTCGACGGCACGTTGGCAAGTCAAGGTCGTTACTGGACAACCATTAACGGCTGCGACGAGATTCGAGAGGCGTTCGCTGAGTCCGCGGCCGACGGAACAACGCTCAGAGCGTATGTTGCCACTGAAAGTCAGAACTCGGCGGAAGATGCAGCTGGAGAATTGCCATGAGAACATTTGAGGGCTCTGTTTTGCTAAACTTCTTAGCAACTACGGTACGCAAACCGTGATCCCTCGAATTGTTTTTTGCGGCAGTAATTTTTTTTGTTAAATGCTGCGCCTTTTTTCTGCCCAACCGTCAAGTACATCCCTAAGCTGCGATTCCCCTGTCAACTATCATTACCCTACTCTTCGGTCCTATTGGTGTAGCTATTGAATAAGCAACGACCCCAGGCGCTGGATGTTTTGTTATGACATCGAGATGCGGGCTCGTCAGAGCCATTGTTGAGGAATCGTCCCCTTTCGTGTAGCTATCTCTCACTCAGAGTCGGGTTGAGCGCTCTTCTAAACACTTCCACTTGCTGCTGATTCCCTCCCTGAGAAGCTTGTTCTATTCTTGTTGTCAGCAAATGCTGCAGTTTATCTTCAATTGTCGACCCAGTTGCATCACGACCCTGGAGAACGTTCGCAGCGAAAAGAACCTTCTCTAGTGAATCGTAATCTCCTGTCTTACCAGCGTCTATGCTATCTCGCATTTCCTTGAGTGTGCGAGACATCGTGCTGCCGGGCTCTAGCCCAACTTCTTTTGTACCTTCTGGGGGCTTGATCAGTAGTAGCAGTTTCTCATAGCGGTAGGCCTGGTCCAGAGTTTGTCGGACGGCCGAAGTGTCTTGTTCTGAGAGTGCCTGATTCATCGCCCTCTCAGTTTTTTCTACTCTATCTCCAAAGAACTCCTTTTGCGCCGGCGACAGATCTTCAGCAAACAGCCTCATCGCCAGATCAGCTTCCGACGCCAGTTCCTCTGAGCCACTTTGTGGGGGTAGCTTTAGAGAAAGCGCTCCCATTCGGCCCAAGTGATCCTGAGCTGCCACCTCGACTGAAGCTTCACTTTTCTTCTCTTGATAGGCGTGCTCTATTATCGAAACTTGTTTTTCTATTGCAGTAAACGATCCCTGAGCACCCTTGGCTAGCTCCTGCTGATACCTCAACATCAGCTTTCCTCCTTCGCTCGGATAGCTAAGGTTGTTTCGCAGTCCGGTAAGTTCCGTCATTTGCCTGTCGTATATTTCCCCTGGCGTTAAATCAACCTTTGCCAACCTTTCACTAAATGCCTCTATCTTTGCTCGCTTTGCTTCAACCTCGATTTTTTTATTCGCTAGAGTATCGAAGGCAGCTTCTATTTCGTGGACAGTACCGTCATTTACGGCACTTTGAATGCTTTGGCCCAACGCTGCTTTCTGCTGCTCAGTGAACGGACTGATCAGAAATTCCTTTCCGATATTCAAGTCGGCCGTTTCTTCTTCAAATCGATTGACGAGCACTGCACGAATTCGCTCTTTCTGCTCTTTTCCTGCTCTGGGAATGGCCGACAATAAAGCATCTTGAGCTTCGGGGCGATTGAATAGCTCCCGAGTGGCTTTTTCACGAGAACCGTAGTGCGGATGCTCGAGTGCCTGAACCAACTCTACGTTGCTCCGGGAGTCCTGCTTGGGAATCCGGGGAAGTCTTGCTTCTATTCCTTGAATCTTAGTTTCGTGAAGGACCTGAGCCAGAGTCCTGTCCTGCCGTTTCTCCGCTGAAGCCTTTTCCTCAGCGTTTCGGCCTTGGTTGTCCTCCATTCTATTTTGTTGGGCGCTGTTTCCAATCGGATCTACACTCATGAGATTACACTTCCCTTTCTCTACATCTCTCGACCTGATTGTACTTACACAGTCAGCTCACTCTCATCGCGGGTGAGGCGATCATGTAAGTATTATGCCAGACCAAAAGTCGTGTACGACTTTTGGTGCTCAACTATTGGGCGGAATAAATGCTAGCGTGAGACTAGGGTGAAGCTAGAGTGACAATACGGTCTAAAAGAGATGCGGAGAATAAACAGAACAGTTCGGCAGCAGTAGCCAGACCGAGCACAGCGATCACCAAGTGGGGGTATCATTGAAATCCCCTCTCGCTATCCGGACTTTGGTGTAAAAGGATCTTAAAGTCTATCACTGAACCATCATTTCCCTATCAACTCGTACGTACCCATCGAATACCTTTAGATTAGCTTGGTTCAGCACGGTGCAGGCAGTAGCCTATGGATACAAAAACATTTGGTTTCCGCATTACTTTATCAAGATCACGCCTTCGGGCTGATCGCTGGTTTTGACTGTGGTCAGTAGCGGAACGGCTGTGACTTCGCCTAGAACTGAATGAGTTGTTCTTACGTGAAATACTTCTCGAGGCGAGGTCCCAATAACAGGACAACCTATAAGGCTCCAGGAAGCTAGTCCCTTCGTACCAAGTCGCAATACCTCAAATTTTTTGCGGTCGGGAAGTTTTACGAAAAAGATTTGTGCGAAGGATCTGCTTCTTAGCTGGTCCTGTTGTGCCCATATCTTGCCATACCCAATGTCCTTCCTAGAAACATCTTTTGTTTCACTTGCCGCAAAGCGGTCTTTGATAATTGCATATTGGTCGAAGTGTATTGTTGTTCCTTTACCGACAGGAAAATATGCCTGTGAGTAGAGGAGCAGCAGTGGCAATGCATTCAATGGTTTTGTTCTATCGAACCAAATTTTTTCTAAGGTTAAAGAATGCTTCGCGGCGTCTTGTACGTCCGGAGTCTTATTTTTGTAAGGTTAGTCGGTTCCAAGTCCAATGCCGTTAGTTTGCTTGCATGTCTAAGGACAAACTTGTTTGTAACAACACCTGTTACCTTATTCCCGTTCTTCCTAACACTCCTTTCGATTGTGGCGGGTTGGTTTCTTTCTCAGTGCTGAAATCAGTATCGAGAGAGAAGCCAGTCCACAACCACAACCATTAAAGGAAGAAGCATGTCCAAGAACGCTAAAAGGTTCAACTGTCGGCGTCGCCCCCAAATCACCGCCGCGGAGCGGATCGAGGAGGGCAGGAAGGAGTGTAGAGAGCCACGGGTGATGGACCTCACGGCCGACGAGATTCGTCGGATCGCTGACGCCTCGGGGCGATTCCAACGCAACGTCGAGAAGGCCTGCGTCGAGCAGGCAAAAAGAGCGGTCCAAGCGGCCGCGGGGCGGCCGCTCAACGGTTTCCCAATGACGGCCGCACTCTGCCTCTTTTGGGGGCAGATTCGGTCGGGATTGACCGACAGCGAAGGTGAGCTCCGGGACTGCCGCGACATCTTTCGGGATGTCGCTCGGTTTTCCCGTCGTCGCCGCGCATACCGCGAGGCGATGGACCGCGACGGTTGGTTGCAGCGGGAGCATCGGGGGAACACTTCCCCCAGCTTCTTTGCACAGCGAACCGAGGAACCCAGACTGGCGCCAGTCGTCTGGAGAATGTGGTGGGCACTCGCTGGCAGACCCGGGACGGCTAGTTCGTCGTACAACACCGACCCGAGCCAGATCGAGCGGGCCCTCATCCAGGGTCAAGCCATCTGGCGCCAGGGTGATGGCTGGCGGGTCGCAGTGCGGCTTATCGAGACCGTGGGGCTCGGAAAAGCTCGCGCCATAATGGCGCGTCCGGGTCGATTCGGATCCATAATCGAGGCTCTTCGGGCCTGGAAATGGTGTCCGCATCTGCCCAAGCGGGTGGCCGTCCGAGTCGGCAGAATGGTGCCGTGGCGTCGGGTTGCGGCCAAGGTGGCTTGGGACCGTATGGTCCAAGCCCTCGGCAGGCAGGAGCAACCTGAACTCGCAGACCAACCCAGAAGTGAAGTTGAGGCTCACTTCTGGAGCGAGTTCCAAGTGGTCCTCGCCGAGGGCCGAAACGCTGCGCTAATTGAAGCAGGGGCTTTCCGAGCCGCTGCGGCTTGCCAGTTCCGCGGAGCGGACTGGTCAGTGGTGAAGCCCCTCGCCGATGCCATCCTTGAGGCGACCCCTTGTCAGGGACGCGAATGGGAAGATCGGATACGCCAGCGCCAGGAGGCCGCACGATTCATCGTGAACGGCGGACTGGCTGTAGCTGCCTATTGCGCAGCTCGTCCGGAAGTTGAAAAGCGTCTGTCGCAACATCAGCGGCACGACGCTGACCAGCTCACGTTGAGGCTGGTTTCTGTTATGCGCCGGCAGTGGAAGCAATGGGTGCAGCACATCGATCGTGGAGACTTATCGCTTCACGACTGGTGCCACTTCCTCCCCCTCGCTGCGTCGCGAGGGGAACTCGGTGAGTATCTGCTTCGGCACAGGCGAGCGCTGACCCAGCGATTGGCGGAGGATGTGTGCCGGAGCTGGAACCTGGCTGAGCCGGCCGAGCGTAAGCTTGGCCCGGCTAAGTTGGTCGCTGCGGTGAAAGCCGCTGAGGAAGAGCGGCAGAACCCATGGATGAAGGTCGTCCGCCACAAGGAGCTTCTCCGGGAAGCCAAGCGTTGGGGTCATCAGACCCGCGACGTGTCGGAATACCGGGAGTTTGAGGCTCGCTGGGCGCGAGCGCATCAGCACGCTCCCATCGCTGATACGCGGCTTCGGTGGAGCCACAGAAAACTCGTTGGTCGCTTCCTGCCACGGAACGATCCGCGAGGACTATTCCTCGGCCAGCACACCGGATGCTGCCAGCATCCCGCTGCTGCGGGCTCGGCTTGCGCTTGGTACGGACACAATTCGCCTCGGTCAGGTTTCTTCGTCATAGAAGACCCTTCTGGCGAAGTTGTAGCCCAATCGTGGGCGTGGATCGGTGCCAACGGGGCTCTCGTTCTCGATTCCGTTGAGGGTTACTCCTCCATCGGAGACGGCGAGGGCGAGTGCGTTGCGCAGATCTACTTGAAGATGGCGCAAGACCTTGCCAAGAAGTTTGGCGCTGTCGAAGCCGGCGCTCACATCCGAGTAGGCAGCAGTCAGATTCGTCAACTGCTGCCCGCAAGGCCGCAGGAATGGAAGGCAAGTCCGTTGCCGGGCGACTACGACGGGTACTCGGATGCCGACCAGCTTCGAGCACGTCTCCTCCTCGCGTGGGACCATGAGCCTGAGGGGTGGGAAACCCCAATGGAGCAAGGGTACCACGTCCGTGGTGCGCTTTCCGAAGACTTCGCTTTCTGCGAAGAAATCGCCAGGGATGTGTACCCCGACGGCTGGCAATTTGTCAGTTGCGATGAGGGAGCGACCGGTCTGGTGCTGCTCGACGAAGAGGGTCGTATAGGGGGCTACGCGGTCTTCCAGGAACATCATCGTGAGGTCATCGACCTCGCGATGAGAGTGGACTGGAGAACTCGGCGAAGTGCCGTGAAGGCCCTGTTTGATGCGGTGCTCGAAAGAGTCCGCAGCATCGGAGGCACGTGGCGGGCTTCGGCTCGGGAGACAACGAGTCTCCGAATGCTTCGGGCGGCCCATCGACGTCGCCAGATCATGCTTCAAGAGCTGGACGTTGATGCCACCATGGGAAGTGACTCCATGGTGAACGTCGAGTTCTCCCTGGTCTAGTAAACCGGGGGTATGATCGCAAGAGGTGGTGAGGCAGGCGTCTTGGGATTAACCTCCCAAGCGCCTCGCCAACCCCGCGTTCCTTAGACAGTGCTTAAGCAAACCCGGCTAAGGATGAAGGAACACTAGCACGCCACTGCTGGCTCCTTCCAATCTCCTGCGATTTGATTCCTATGCCAGCTTTATCGAGAAAGCTCTTCGGGGAAACGTACTGTAGGCAGGATAAATCTCACTCAAGAAACTTGATTCAAGCCTGTATAGCAAGCCGAGAAGGAAAGGCCTATTCAGAACCGGCGGCAATCCAGCGCGAGAGGTAGCGGTGCAGCGCACATACCTCTCGACGCTGTCTCGCTCGCGCCATTGCTCGCTTCACACCTTGCGAAAGAAGTGGGAAACGATTGACGGAAGTTCCTCCATCAGCGCCTCGAGCGTCGCTCGACAGCTCTTATGTGCGAACCGTCGTTCTTCAACGTCGATTCCAAATGCTTCCAGAATACTCAGGACAGTAAGTCCCAGAGCCGCGTGTGCGTCGCACAGAAAGCAGTCGAGCTCGACCTCGCGGATGGCAGCAGCCAGTTGAGCCATCCGCCGTTTTATCTCCCCCCGTTCACGAACGGGAATCTTCGCGTCGTACTGCTGAGCGAAGGCCAACTCGATCTCGTTGAGTACTTCCTCCAGCTCGCTTCGCAGAGATTCTCGGATTCCCTTCTGGGCTTCGGCCAACTCGGTCGCCGTCGCGACGAACCGCGACAGCACTCGAAGCTGCTCCTCTGAGAGTTCGCGACAAAGTCGCACTTCCTCCTGAAGAAAATTGACCACGTAGTCTTGCCAATCGAACGGAGAGAGTGGCCCACCAGCAACGGCTGGAAGCCTCTCCGAGAGCGCTGCCTGTGCAGCATCGAGGGCCTGTTCAACCTTTGAACAGACCAGTTTAGATTGCTCGGGCATTGGATTCCTTTCAAACAAAACACATCGAAACGTGAAAAGACCTACATCGGCCTTTCCTTCTTGTCGGCATATCGTATGAAAAGAATTTTAAGAGAACTGAACGAGTATCTACATACTTCCTGAGCAACTAGCTGTCAAAATAGCCATCTAAAGCTATAAGGAGATGGGGCTTTCTCAGCAAATAGACTCAATGCGCCCTTGGGAGATATAGCGCTATTCGCCAGATGCGACCGTCTTGTTGTCCGTAGCGAATCCAGCCGAGATGTTCCGACAATATCGACTTGGCTACCCAAAGACCGATTGGCATATCTGTTGGCAGTCGATCAGACTTTGTGACCGTCATCGGAAGGATTGAAGAATAGGTTTCACAGGGCACAGCTTCTATTTC
>CBDUGV010000012.1:0-35774 GCA_965366815.1 uncultured Bdellovibrionales bacterium
CGGTAAGGAGGAGAGGTATCTTTTTCATTTTTCTTAGCCTCGATTTCAGAGCTCAACAATTTAACTAAATCAAATACGGGGCACATGTCGTGTTCAAGGTAAACGCAGTAAACCGTATCACAAGCAAGCAGAAATTTCCAAAGCAGATCACTATACATTTAGGTCTTTTGAACCTGCTGTGCACATTGTCTTTCCCGTTACGAGGGCCTATGTCTAAAGTGCCTAGAGTCGGGCAATTCCGTAGCGAGAGGAATCCGAGGTGTGACTATACTATAGCTCGAGTGCTTCAATTTATTCTCTCCTAGCGCGACAGTCTGTTTGAGCCCCTCTAGCTACATTAAATCCCTGCCCCATCTGCTAGTTGATTGCGGGAACGCTCACAAAGGTAGTAAGATCAAACCCACACTCTGACACCCATACAAATGAAGGGGTTTCGAACACCCCGACGTAAGACCAGAAGCTTTCCTCAACTAAAACGGTAACTGCATGCTCTTCTACTTTGTCACCGTGCTGGTCGCACTTATTGTCCTTTTCTATTCTCTTAAGATTCTTAACGAGTATGAGCGGGGAGTCGTGTTCCGCCTAGGTCGCATAGTTGCTCCTCGCGGCCCGGGGCTTGTGGTTCTCATCCCGGGAATTGAACGGATGAGACGAATGGATATGCGAGTCGTAACCATGGATGTGCCTCCTCAAGATGTCATTACCAGAGATAATGTCTCGGTAAAGGTCAATGCGGTTATTTATTTTCGCGTGGATGAACCGAATAAGGCTGTAATCGAAGTTGAGCAATTTCTCTACGCAGTCAGTCAACTCGCTCAGACCACACTGCGTGGCGTATGTGGTGTTGTTGAGCTAGACGAATTGCTGGTCAATCGAGCATCTCTTAACACTCGCATTTTCGATATCCTGGACAACGCTACGGACCCCTGGGGGATCAAAGTCTCAATGGTCGAAATCAAGCAAATCGATCTTCTGGGACATATGCAACGAACGCTCGCAAAGCAAGCAGAAGCGGAGCGTGAACGTCGTGCAACAGTTATTGCAGCGGACGGGGAGTTACAGGCTGCTCAAAAGTTGGTCGAGGCAGCGACAATCATGGCAAAGCATCCACAGGCACTTCAGCTACGTTATCTGCAAACTCTTACTGAAATTTCGAAAGAGAACAATTCAACCGTGGTGTTTCCAGTTCCTACTGAGCTACTGGGCTTTCTCCAGAAGTATCGTTCATGATTCGTCTTTGGTGCCGTGTAAACGAATGGCAATGAAAATTGCAATGTTGGCCCCCATAGCGTGGCGCACTCCACCACGGCACTACGGCCCCTGGGAGAGTGTAGTTTCATTACTAAGTGAGGGACTTGTCTCGCGCGGAATATCGGTGACATTGTTCGCTACCGCGGATTCAGTTACGACAGCCGAACTTGCCGCGGTTTGCTCGCGGGGGTATGAAGAAGATAAATCAATTGATGCGGGGGTGTGGGAGAGCCTGCATGTTTCAGAAATCTTTGAACGCGCGGGTGAGTTTGACTTAATTCACAACCATTTTGACTTTCGCCCCCTTACCTACAGCAAACTTGTAGCAACACCTGTGCTCACCACTATCCACGGCTTCTCCTCGCCGAGGATTCTTCCTGTCTACAGAAAATATAATGACAATACTTTCTATGTCTCTATCAGCGATGCTGACCAAAGCAACGAACTTAGTTATTTGAGAACTATCCATCATGGGATCGATCTCTCACAGTTTCACTTTAACGACTCCCCCGAAGATTACCTGCTGTTCTTTGGTCGAATTCATCGCGACAAGGGTGCCGCTGAAGCTATTCAGATTGCTAGGGCAGCAAACAAACGACTCATCATCGCAGGAATTGTTCAGGATGAGGAATATTTTCGCTCAGAAATTGAACCCCACATTGACAGTGAACGTGTTGACTACATCGGAAGTGTCGGTCCAGATGAACGGAATTGTGTCTTAGGAAATGCACAGGCGCTGCTACATCCCATTCACTTCGACGAACCATTCGGTCTATCTGTTGTTGAAAGTATGGCCTGTGGCACACCAGTTATCGCATTTTCACGGGGAAGCATGCCTGAGGTCATTGCTAATGGAAAGACTGGATACCTCGTTTCTGCCACGGTCGCAGCCGCCGCTGAGAAGGTCGCCCTACTCGACAAAATAGATCGTCGCCAATGTAGAATACATGTCGAATCGCAGTTCACGGTGCAGAGAATGGTTGCAGATTATATCGACGTATACGATGAGATTCTCTCTGCTGAGGCACGAAAATCATGAATAAGAAATCACTAAGTCGAAATAAAGCTATCGTTCGACGGCACCAAAACAACCCGATTCTTACGAAGGATGATGTCCCCTATCCGGTCTCAACTGTTCACAACGCGGGTGTCGTCAAATGTAATGAACGCTATGAGATGCTTTTTCGTTCTCATCTGTTAAATGGTCGCTCAATCATCGGGCGTGCGACAAGTGATGATGGGTTTTCATTTGTCGCACACTCAGAGCCCTTCCTTTCGCCAGCAAAGGATGGAATATTTGCAGAATACGAAGAATATGGAGTCGAGGATTTGCGAATAAACCCCTGTGAGGGAGAATACCTACTCACCTATAGCGCCTACTCGCGCCACGGAGTTCGCATTGCACTTGCGCGAACAAAAGACTTCTCGACAGTCGAGCGAGTAGCATTAATTTCTCAACCTGACATGAGAAATGTCGTTATCTTTCCGAAGCGATTTGGCGGCCGCTATGTCCGGCTCGACCGTCCGCATTCCGAGATCAGCCCTTGGGCAATTCATGTTTCTTATTCGCCCGACCTTGTCCACTGGGGCGATTCACGTGCGGTAATGAAGGGGCTCCAATATCATTGGGATGAACTGAAGATTGGTCCTGGAGCACCTCCGTTTGAAACTGATCAGGGTTGGCTCCATATCTACCACGGAGTCTTTGAGACTATGGCGGGAGCGGTCTATCGACTAGGAGTGGCACTACACGCACTTGAGGACCCCTCACAGGTTATTGGTGTATCAGATGCATGGATCTTAGAACCAGAAGATCCCTGGGAACGGGTGGGCTATGTGCCTAACGTTGTGTTTTCATGCGGTGCTGTGCCGGAGAATGACGGCACTGTTAAAATATATTGGGGAGCAGCTGATACCGTAATGTGTGTCGGTGTTGCAACGATTCAAGAGCTCTTGGATTTATGTATAAGCGATCAACGAGAACCCATATAGTATGACGACTCCTCAGATAACTTTTCGTGCACAGCGCCTAGATGAGAGGTTCTCCCGCGACGAGAGCCGGGTTATTACCAAAACATTTCTTCCTGGTGGAAAGAAGCGGATTAAAACTGTTATTCAGCGAACGCTTGATCTTTCAGATGAGGCAGTTAGAAACGTCTTAGAACAGGTAAGCACAGAGTTTTCCGATCGACACAAGGATTTGAACAGTATCTTTCGACGGAATTTTGAAAAGGTAGCTGACTTTTTACCAAAAGAAGTGACACCTACAGACGAGCAAATACTGCTCCTAGGGGCTTACTTCACACATGAGTACTCTATTCAATCGGCCGCGTTTTTCAATCCGTCAATTGTGCCCCATCCGAACCAAAAAGGGCTTAAGAAAGGCGAGCTGCGGTTTATTATCAGCTTTCGCTCTACTGGCGAGGGACACATTTCGTCGATTGAGTTTCGTAGCGGCGTTCTCACCACAACTAATAAACTACTTCTCGATCCCGTTGGTAGGTTTGTAGAAACACCAGAAATCGTCCGAAATCCCGCCTATGAAAAGGCAAATTTCATTCGAAAACTAGCGGAGATGGATGCGTTAAACGAAGTATCCGAGGCCCTACTAAACGATCTTGGCGAGGAGTTCTCTTTCGACGAACTTGAAACCAATGTTCGGGAGTTCAAGAATGAACACTTTTCACGGGGAGTCATTCGCAGAGCCGCTCGCGATATGTTCTGGCTCGCAAATGCAAATTATGTGGTGCAGTTTGATGAGAGTCACGATATCTCCGAACGCGTTATCTTCCCCGTCTCAGAAATCGAAAGTAGAGGAATCGAAGATGCACGCTTCGTCCGCTTCGTCGAGGACAACGGCGATGTAAAGTACTTTGCGACGGTTACTGCGTACAACGGATTTCAGATTGTTCCAGAACTTATGCAGACGAATGATTTCTTGCGGTTTCGAATGATTACATTGAATGGGAAATGCGCCAAAGATAAGGGAATGGCACTCTTTCCGCGACGAATACGTGGAAATTATATGATGGTTTCCCGAATTGATGGCGAGCGGCTCTACCTTATGTCCTCAAAAAATGTTCACTTTTGGGAGGACGCGGACTTGCTCGCAGAACCGACAGAACCTTGGGAAGCTGTTCAAATTGGAAATTGTGGACCACCAATCGAAACGCCGGAGGGCTGGCTTCTGCTTACTCACGGCGTGGGACCAATTCGGCAATATTGTATTGGAGCAATGCTGCTCGACTTAGCGGATCCAAGTAAAGTAATCGGCAAACTCAATGACCCCATTCTTGTTCCCGCAAAAAGCGAGCGTGAAGGATACGTCCCAAATGTTGTGTACAGCTGCGGAGCCCTTATCCATAATGGCGAAGTCATTATCCCCTACGCGATGTCAGACACATCCTCTGCAGTGGCTGTCGCTCCACTGTGTGACCTTCTGGGGCTACTGAAAGCGTCAAAACCCAGGTAAGCGACCTACCACACTGTTTTGCTTAATGTGAGAATATAGACCACTATCAGTACTATCTTACGCTGCTCCCCGATCATCGCAACCCAGAACTCTGGTGGTTCATGCCCGATCTTGTCAAAACACAAAATTTTAAAAGTATTGCACTCATAGGAAATCACCCACCGCGTCAATGTGGTATTGCCACCTTTACCGCAGACCTTGCCACCGCGCTGTCGGATGAGCTGAACGCTCCAGAAGACAAAGTTGCAATCGTCGCAATGAACGACATTCCAGAAGGGTATTCGTATCCGGAGGTAGTGAAGTACGTCGTATCCGCCGATGTAGAGATGGGCTATATCCGTGCAGCTCGCTCACTGAATGCCTCGCAGTTTGACGCTGTTTTACTCCAACACGAGTTTGGAATTTTTGGTGGAGAAAGTGGTTCGCACATACTGCATCTCGTTAGACATCTTTTGCTTCCCTTGGTAACCACTCTTCATACTGTTCTTCAACGACCATCAGAATCTCAAATGGCAGTTATGAAGGAGCTAATTGAATGCTCCGATTATCTAGTAGTGATGAGCCATAAGGCAGAAGAACTATTAAAATCAGTGTATGCGGCTCCTTCTGAGAAAATAGTCTTCATCCCCCATGGCATTCCCGATTTGCCATTTCAATCTCCCGATATCAACAAACCGATCTTCGGATTTTCAGGGCGAAAAGTATGTCTCACCTTTGGGCTTCTTAGCCCGAATAAAGGTATTGAACACATGATTCAGGCGCTGCCTGCAATTGTCGAGCAGCATCCAGACGTATTGTATGTGGTACTCGGTGCCACGCATCCGAACGTTAAGCGGGATCGCGGGGAAGAGTATCGGCATCACTTACAACAGCTCGCAAAAGAGATTGGCGTAAGCCGAAATGTTCTTTTCTGTGATGAATTTGTCTTGCTCGAAACCCTGGTGCAGTATTTGCTTGCCGCTGATATTTACGTCACCCCGTACCTCCATGAAGAGCAAATTGTGTCAGGCACTCTCGCCTACTCCTTTGCGGCTGGGAATGTTGTTGTATCCACGCCCTATTGGTACGCGACAGAACTTCTCGCCGATGGACGGGGGCGCATAGTTGACTTTAAATCTGTCGATGGGCTGGCGAAGACTATCTCGGGACTTCTTTCATCTGAAAAAGAACGTGAAATTATTCGAGACAATGCATACCAATTTAGTCGGCACATGACTTGGAAGGCTGTGGCGAAAGAGTATATTCAGCTATTTGAGACGCTTCCGACTGCCAGAGAGAGCGATGAAATCGTTCGAAGAACAGTCAACGTCGAGCCGCTCGTTTATGAGCTGCCCGAGATAAATCTCGAGCATTTGAAAGCCCTAACTGATGACACGGGCATTCTTCAACATGCAAAGCACCTAATTCCAAGACGGCGAGACGGATACTGTACTGACGACAACGCCAGGGCGCTTATTGTCTGCTGCCGCTATCATGCCCTCCGCAACGACGAAAGTATCAAACCACTAGTGAGTACCTATCTCGCCTTCTTGCTAGACAGCTTCTCATCCGAGCATCTGCGTTTTCGAAACTTCATGTCGTTTAATCGCACCTGGCTTGAAGAAATGGGAAGTGAAGATAGCCATGGAAGAGCATTATGGAGTCTGGGTGCCGCAATTCAACTTCTTCCCTCCGATCAAATGGCGCTCCCGGCATTGGAACTTTTTCACGATTCCTTACAATCTACCCATGCGTTCAGCTCTCCACGTAGCTGGGCCTTCACGATTCTAGGATTGCATCACTACTTGAATAGCGAGCGTGGAGATCGAAAAACTCTAGCGAGAGAGTCCCTGCAACTCTTATCAAGTAAACTAGGGCTGCTCTTTCACGAAAATGCCTCGAGTGGTTGGTTCTGGCCGGAAAATAAGGTCACCTATTCGAATGCCAAGTTATCTCAGGCGCTCCTCCTAGCCGGCGCTACACTAGACGACCAAACGCTGGTTGACATGGGACTGCGCTCCCTTCAGTGGCTTATTGAACGTCAGACAGCTGAAAAAGGAAGTCTGTCTGTCATAGGCAATGCAGAATGGCTCGAACGAGATAGAACAAAATCAACGTTTGACCAACAACCAGTCGATGTAATGTGTCTTGTAGAAGCCTGCGCCACGGCCTTTCGATACACGGGCGAACGACATTGGTCAGATGAAGCAGAGCGATGCTTTGCCTGGTATCTCGGCTTCAATGATCTCGGGGTAAATATGTACGACTTCAAATCCGGGAGCTGCTCTGATGGGCTGCAAAATGATGGGGCAAATCTGAACCGAGGAGCTGAGGCAACACTTTCATTCCTTCTATCCTTGATATCTATGTATGAAATTACCCAGCTCCGAATACTTCAAAGCGCTGAAATGAGAGTGGCGAAAAAAGTTTTTGGTTAGAGAGATTCTTTAATATCCTTTGATCGGAGTTCTACCCCTGGAGCTCGACCTTTCTCCAATAACCTCACCAGCGCAGAACTGAACTCCCCCGCTGCAACTCCGTCTAGATGAGAGCAATCCATCGTAGGAACTTGTAAATCTGGGTAGTCTTCAAAATGAATAGTTTCAAAACCAGCTTGTCCAAATTTGTCCCAATACCGCGCTCGAGGAAACAATATATTTTCAAGCCTCCGAAAATTACCTTCTGAAGGCATACGAACAAAAATCAAGCGACCGCCATTCGCTTTTAACCTTCGTTCAAGTATTTTTAGATCGCCAAGTAGCTGATTGAACTCTTGCTCTCGCTTTACTTTCGTTTCTATTGATTCATCCTCGCTAAGGCCAAGGTCACCACAAGTTTCGAAATCAGTTGGATTATTCTGGCTGGGGCGAACATATCGCATTCGATCTCTTCGAGTATAAAACCCAAAGGGTTTAGGAAGCTCCTGCTTAAGCAATAGTCGTTTGGCAATCCGAGCCGGATGCAGGTTGTGGAGACCAAAGGTAAATGGCTCAAAGAAACTGCGAAGCCAACGTTCTGTCCGTTTTGACGGGATGTGGTATTGATCTCTCCAGTACTTGATATATTTTTTGGTCTCTTTCGTTTGGGAGGAGTTTAATACTAAGAAAACTGAGGGAGCAAAAGTAACGATCACAGTGCCGCCAAACTGTGAGTCCTCTATCAAGTCTTTTAATATATACAGCGGAGAAGAGCCCCAACGACTGAGTTGAAAGACTGGCGGCTTTCCCCTACTCTCTCGACGTATTACCTCAGGATCAATGCCCGCGACAGCACGAGATGCGCCTACTACAACAATAGCACTCTGTTTATTCTGCTCTACTTTCTCTCGGATCTGAGCCCAACTCTCCAAGGGGCTTTCATTGGAGGGAGTAAACCCAGCGTATCTCCCGAGTACTTCCACCGCCCCGAGAACTAGCAATCCGATGCCGACACTCATCAGCCAAATGAACAAAAGTGGCCCACTCGGGCAACGTGCGTTAGAACTGGAAGTAGATGAAGGCATTATCTTCGCTCCCAGAAAAAATTAAGCATACAATAAAACTCGCGAGTATGATCACTCGCAGAAAATTCGGTGTTTTTTCTGCCGCATCCGCTAGACTTATGTTCCTCAACAACCCGTGACATGCCAGCATGAGAGCTACGACGAGAAGAGCTGCTGAAATATCTAAAGTACTCAGGATTGTTCCAGACACACCGCGGCCAAACATCGCTAAAATGATATTCCAGGCTTTTTCAAATTGTTCGGCTCGAAAAAACACCCAGGCAATGATGGTGAAGAAAAAGGTAATTAGAGAAAGAGCAACTTTGCCTGTCCAGTGGAGATCTTGCTCAGAGATAGGTGAAAGGTGGCGAATACCACGTTCTACAACAAGATAGAACCCGTGGAGTCCTCCCCAAACGACAAACAGCCACGAAGCTCCGTGCCACAGCCCACCGATAAGCATCGTCAGCATCAAATTGACATAAGTTCTGATTGCACCTTTTCGATTACCGCCCAGCGGAATGTAAAGATAGTCCCGCAACCAACTCGACAGTGAAATATGCCAGCGACGCCAGAAGTCTGAGAAACCGATAGATGCGTAGGGGCAGCGAAAATTGTCCGGCAGGATAAACCCCAAAGACAATGCAACAGCGATTGCACAAGTTGAATACCCGGCGAAGTCAAAGAAAATTTGACCGGAAAAAGCTAGAGTGCCAACCCAGGCATCGCCGATCGAAGTTGGAAGGGGACTATTAAAAACAGCGTTTGCTACTGGCGCCAAGAGATTGTCCGCTAGCACAACTTTTTCAAATAGACCAAAGACCAACAGACTCAAGCCCCAACCAAGTTGTTGAGTGCTCGCCCTATTGGCAGCAATACACTGAGGCATAAACTGACTGGCTCGAACGATTGGGCCTGCAACAAGCTGCGGGAAGAAGGTGACGTAGAGTGCAAAATCTAGGAATGACTCACTTGGCTGCTGCTTGTTGCGAAATACATCAATAGTGTAGGAAACCGTCTGGAACGTGTAAAACGAAATGCCGATTGGCAAAATGATGTTCATTTCAAGTGCTTCAAACTGCACGCCGAACAGCGCAAGCAATTGTGCAAAATTGTCGAGCAGGAACTGTCCGTATTTGAAGAAGCTCAGCAATCCAAAATTACAGAGCAAACTCGCAAACAATAGTAATCGACGGTGTGGTGCCGACTGGCTTTTGGCAATCCACTTGGCGGCAAACCAATCAACGACTGTCGATAGCCAAACCAGGAAAACCAGAGGAGGGTTCCAAGCGGCATAGAACAGGTAGCTCGCCAAAAGAAGATGTATTTTTCGAGCTCTCCACGACCTAATCGAGCGGTCGAGAAGGACGACTGCGCTAAAAAAAACTAGGAAGGTAAGTGAGTTGAAGAGCATTGCGATAGCATTCTTTCTAAACTAACAGGATCGTATCACAGCTCTGACATAAGCATCCTATTAATCGTCTGACTTATCAGAGGAAAGCACATCTGCTGAGTCTGATAGACAATAACCCACACCTCGAACCGTCAGAACATAAATTGGCTCCTCAGGGTTCGGTTCAATCTTAGCTCTCAACCGATTGATGTGTGAGCTAACGCTCACATCATACCCGACAACTTCGTGACCATACACCGCGGTGCAAAGTTCGGAACGCGAGAAGGGCCGACCTGGTCGTGACGCAAGCGTGGTGATTATATCGTACTGTCGCGCGGTAAGATCTACTACGACTCCCTTAACGCTGACCCGGCGCTTTTCGAAATCGATCTTGAGATCTCCATATTCAAAAACTTCAGCCTCGGTGTCAGCACTTGCGGCGTTTCGTGAAGAGTCACTGCGTCGCATCACTGCTTTTATCCGGGCCCTCAACTCGAGGTTATTATAAGGCTTTGTCAGGTAATCATCCGCTCCTAGTTCAATTAGAAGAACCTTGCTCACATCATCTGCCCGGGCAGTCAATACAATGATCGGGACAGACTCGTTCTTCTGCCGAACCCGTTTACAAATCTCAATGCCATCTAAGTCCGGAAGATGAAGATCGAGGAGAATCAGCGAATATTCATTGTTGAGCGCCTTCGTTAGACCTTCTGCACCACTGGAGGCGGTGTCAATTTCAAAACCGAGCTCCTGCGCATCCAACACGAGCAGCTCTGTTAAGTGCGCATCGTCTTCAATCAACAACAATTTTTTCATCTCAACTTCCAGACTGTCTAGGGTTTATTTGCTATCCTCGTCGGATATCCGGTCGACAGACATCTTATCGGCCCGATCCAGCGAGAACTCAAACGACGAGCCGACGCCTATTTCACTGTGAATCGATATGCTCTTATTATGAGTCTTGAGAATTTTTTTCACAATAGCTAAACCAAGCCCCGTCCCCTCACCCTTCTTCCGGGATTTGTCAGCACGATAAAAGCGTTCAAATATTCTTTTCTGGTCTTCGGCAGAAATGCCCGCTCCAGTGTCCGAAACTGAAATTCTAAGCGAGCTTTCATCTACTGCAATACGTATCACCGCCTCCGATCCAGACCCACTGTACCGAATAGCATTCTCAGTCAGATTGATCAGCACACGTGTAATCAGATCCCCATCGCCAAAAGCAAATGGAACTGACGGTGGATACTCTGCACGCAAGATAATGCCACGCTCCTCCGCTTTGCCGGCAAAAAGAGGAAGTATTTCTTCGGTGACCAGGTCAAGTACAGAAAATTTCTCCCATTGGGGTTCCAACTCTTTTGAATCAAGCTTCGTATACTCAAACAGATCCGCGAGCAACTTTTGCAATAGATCGAGGTTTACTAAAGCGCTATTGAGGAAGTGAGTAGGTCGCTCCTCTGGGTTACTTTCACTGGACTCCGCAGCTCGACGAACATAACCCAATGCAGAGGTAAGTGGTGTGTTAAGGTCATGAGAGATATTAGAAATCAATTCTCGCCTCACCCTATCAGACTCCTGCGCCTCTACTACCGCATTATGAAACTGGTCGGCAATCAGGTTGATGTGGCCACGAAGGTTCTCAAGCTCATCTTTCTCCTCTTCATCAAGTCGAGCAGCAAAGTTTCCCCGTGATATCTGGTCTGCAATGGTGGTCAATTTTTGAACTCTTTGTTTCATCCTCTTCTGCTGGAAATACGACGATCCGACATGAACACTCAGTGCCGCTAAAATGGCGATGATCAGACCAATGACATGAGCTACTTTTGTCCCCTTCCTAAAAGCGGCTCGTCTCGTCGAGCTGATGAGAACTGCATACAGCACTGCCGGTTCTCCACCAATCATCAATCGGGCTGCACTAAATGGCTCAAGCTCCAGAGGATTAGTCGGATTAAGATGAAATAGACCGCGGTCTCGTTTTGGTTGGGGCTCTGAAAGAAAGGTTTCTATTTTTTCAAGTGGAACAACTGTGGTTGCAACCGCACTCTTTTCGTTCGAAGAATATAAAATAGAACCGTTCGCATCTAGCAGGTAGAGCTCAATTTCGGGGTTGGTTTGGACTGCATTGTCAAAGAACTCCGCAACAGCCTTCCAGTCCGGCTCAGGCGCAAGGAGCGTTGACAATTCGGCTTTTAAATAGGGTGCAACGTTCCAGTGGATTTTCTGCTGATTCAGGCGATTTGTGGTGTGAATGAACCATATCACGCCGGTCGTAAAAATAGCGGAAATGAGAACCGAGCTAACGATTAGTGTAAATATTGCGAAAATGAAACGCTTTTTTGCTGGAGATATCATCAATATTTCTAACTTCTACCTAGTTCGACCAATAATGCCTACACAACTATAAACGGCAGCTGCCTTCCCAGTTGTGTCCCAGCTAGATTGAAATACCGGTGAAATGCGCTCTTGCGCTGGGAAAGAGTCAAACCAGCAGGGCCGATTTCGGAGCCGTAGCCGTTCTTAATTACCAATATGATACATCTATTGTTCCAATTTCCTGCACTCGCTGCTTTGCTGAAAACCGCTACTATAACATCCCAGTAGACCGAAGTTGAGCAGCTTATGGAATTGCAATGTCAGTTCTCAGGCGCCTACTGGACTACATAGCAAAAAGGATTCTCATAGACTCACACGCACACTTGTTACCAAGGACCGGAGTCGGACGTACTACAGCCCTGCTGCCTTTAACCAGCGTTTGACTCCGGCCTTCATTTGTTTTGCAGTACTTAGCTGTTCTTCTCTTTTGTTTTCTCCCAAACAACATGATACTCCTTCTCCTAAGCTACATAGTCTGACAATTTTAAACCCGGTCCTTTTTCGACAACATCTTCTCTTGTATTCTGGCCGACTGGAACAAATTGGGAGCTTTTATGAGTGACCCGAACAAAAACGTTTTGGAAACCGATTCTTCCGATACTCAGCAGCTTTCTGTTCCGGCAAGTATTCTCAATCACGCACTTGGCCCAATTATGCGAGGCCCCTCGAGTTCACATTGTGCCGCCGGACATCGCATCGGTTGTTTTTGCCTCGCATTGCTGGGTGGTACGATTACCTCACTGACCGCTCGCTACAGTGCGGGAACTGCCCTTGCAGAAACCCATAGCGGTCAGGGCACTGACATGGGGCTCTACGGCGGCATCCTTGGCTTGGCGGTTGATGACTGTCAGCTTGAGAATTTTCTCACCTTGCTCGACGAACGCGAAATCCGAATCGAAGTTCAGTATCCAGAAACTGATGTTCCGCATCCAAGTTACTACGATTTGACGATCGCCAATGAAACAGAACTCCATCAAGTTGAGGCTATTTCTATTGGTGGTGGAATGATTGAAGTAGTAAAGATCGACGGCGCTGAGGTTTCGATCGCTGGTGACTACTTCGAACTAATTGTATTCGGACAAGAGAATCCAGACGCTGTAGCAACGCGCCTGGCGGAGCTGCTTGAAGCTGAATCAATCGCTGTTCGAGGCAGTGGCGACACTGCTTTCGTTGAAGTAAAATCAGCTGCGAAATTCGATGCTGAACTGATTCATTACATTCGGAAACAGTTCGGTGAGTGTTCGGTGAAAGTCGTTCAACCCCTCCTTCCGATACTCTCACGGGCGAATGTTACTGTCCCATTCAGGACAGTTGCAGAGATGCTTCGCTACAACCAAGGGAAGAATCTCGATCTCTGGCAACTTGCTCTTCGCTACGAAGCAGAGCGCGGCAACGTAAGTGAAGACGAAGTGTTTGAAAGAGTGCGAAATGTTGCCAACGTCATGCAGAATGCGATCGCAGCAGGTCTGAAAGGAACAGACTATCCCGATCGAATACTGCCACCACAAGCACCGAGCTTTTATCGCTCAATGATGGAAGGCAGCTCAGAGCAGGATCTACTCAATTGGATAACGTGCTACACGATGGCGGCGATGGATGCCAAAAGTTCCATGGAGGTGATTGTCGCGGCACCAACTGCTGGTTCCTGTGGCACACTTCCCGGGGCAATCTTTGGTGCAGCACAGTACCTCGATCGCTCTGAGGACGATATTGTGAAGGCAATGCTTGCCTCGGGGATGATAGGTGCCTTCATTGCCGATCGTTCAACCTTTGCCGCAGAAGAAGCGGGCTGCATGGCGGAGACCGGCGCAGCCGGTTCCATGGCGGCGGCTGGACTAGTTTTTTTACGAGGAGGCACCATCGAACATGCCCTCCTCGCAGCTTCGGAAGCTCTCGGCGGGTCGTTTGGGTTGGTATGCGATATGATCGGCGATCGAGTTGAATACCCTTGCCTATTCAAGAACACCTCGGGTGCCGGTAGAGCGCTGCAAGCTGCGAACATGGCAATTGCTGGCCTCATTCAAGTAGTGCCATTTGATGAAGTCATCGAAGCGATGTACCGAGTAGGTCGAGAAATGCCAGACAACCACTGTTGCAATGGCAAGGGGGGTCTAGCTAGTACACCAACGGGACAAGAAGTCCTCTATCAACTCAACCACAGTTCGCCAGCTCAGCGAAGACCGGGCACCTTCTTTGGGGGATGCTAAGCACAGCAACGAGACGCTCGCCCCCCGGCCACAACGGGCTTCTCACTAAAGTCAGAGAATCTAGGTGAGAGAATCACTAAGACCACGAGAAATTATCTGGCGATAGTTACTCACAAGGGGTTTCTGACAATCAAACTCGAGGACAATCTCTGGCCCGGCTCCTCGAACAGCGAGATCCACGCCCTCTTTCGGCACGACTCGAGCACCTTGAGATTTTTTGGCTAAGGCTTCTGCCCCAAGGGTGTCTTGCTTAGCTGACTCTATCTCCTTCTCGAATGCATCGAGTATTTTCATAGCGTAGAAGCGACAGTCCTGATTTGCTAACTGGGCATCAGAGAAAGATGCGTGCACAGCCAGAGGTTTCAGAGCCGTCAGCTTTTTCAATCGCCGCTTAAAATCAAGTTGCGTCAGCACCTCATCATTTGACTCTCTCAAAATCTTACCACCTTGTAGCGCAACCTTTGCTGAGCCTGGATCAGTGATCGTCACCGATGAGATATCGAACACATCAACAACTGAACTACTTCCATTGCTCTGAGTCAGTACACAGGTATTCTTTTTGAAATCGCAAGACTGCGGAGTTCCCGATACCCGAGAACCACTCTTAAACAAAAGCTCTACGGAAGCATCTTGTCTATCTTGGGAAGTCAAAATGCGCAGTGTCTCTTCGATAGAGAGACCCTTGGCAAATTCTACTTGAGAATAAGCAGTTGGCACCGCTGTGAGAACCAGGATGCCAACTACTACAAATACGAAGGTGGAAACTCTCATACTAGAGTTTTTCCTCAATCATTTTTTGCATAGCGGTTTTGCGTTGTTCTATGTCATCCGCATTTGACCACGGCTTAAAATTGACCGTGAGCTTACCACCATCAAACGTAATGCCTTTGGCATAGTTTGAACTCGGTGCTGTTTCTTCATCAAAGGTGACAGTAATTTCTTTTAATTTCTCTTTCAGAGCAGTCTTACCCATGTCGTCTTTGGTAACTTCTTTGAGCGCTTCGATAAGCGGCTTGAAATAGATGTTGGTCCAAAAACCGTCCTGCGAGTAGTTTTCTGACTGTCCAGGGAGAGCTATTTTTTCCCACTCAACGTTCACTGGAACTTCGAAGCCAGCAGCCGCAGTAATTTGCTGATGGAGGTCCTTATAGGTACCGTCTTCGTAACTCTTAATCGCTCGACGCTCGGCAAGCCCTTGGGCAGCACACGTTGGGGCAAAACAAGCCAGAGCAATCACAAATGTGAGGCATACCAAGTAAAACTTTTTCATCGCAATCTCCATGTATGGAAGTAAGGTCATTTAGCTGCCTTACTCTATAGTATTTTTGTTTCAGTAAAAAACCATTCCTTCGCATCTGGGGTCGCATTCATAGCTGATGAGCACACTAGAGAATTAAGACTCTTGAGTGGCCTAACGCAATGGTATTATTGGAATTTGCCTATTTCCGACTGTTTTGCTAGTCTATCTACCTGAGAGAGTAGCTCGGCAAACCGCCGTTCCATACCAATAGAATTATCTTTACTATCGGGTAGATGCGTATCTGGTATCTGCATCGTGGTGGATTCCTCACGAAGCGGATGCCGCTCCTTCAACAGAAGGTTGAGATCCAAACTACGACTGAGGGAGCAGCTCACCCTGAGTCGTAGTTTGAATCGCAGTCAATCAGGCACAGCTGTGGTAGCTGAGCGGAGGGACTGCATAGGAAGAAGAAAGGCCCATACCCGTGGCCACATTGCAATCGCTGTCAGATGGATTTCGCCCGAACGCAGACGACCGAGAGTTCGAGTGGGCTCTCAGTAATTGGGCACCCGAGATTGAGAACCTGGCAGAGCCAGATCGGATCAAGCTGATCGAGTTGCTTTTCACCGCTGGGTTTGACATCGATGGTTCAGCCAGCCTGCCGAGAGCTCGGAGAGAGTTGGTTCAGGAGAGCCTGGTTGAATTCTACACCGAAAGTGGAGGGGGCAACCCGAAACGGCTGGGAATTGCAGATGTTAGTCTGACGTCCCTGAAGGCCTTTTGGCCAACACAAACGGTTCTCGACCATTGGCGGCCGCTGATGGAGATCGTATGCTCGATCGACTGGCAGCCAGTTGATTTTTCATTCTGGTCTGCGAATCTGCTCGACGGTATCGAGTATCTAGCCAGTACTGGCAATGATCAGGGTTTACTGGGCAGAAGCTTCGGTTCGCTGCAGGAGTTGATTCTCGTCTCGCGACAAAACTCTACGCTCGAAGAGATCCAGAAAGAAGCTGCGATGGTCGCCGAAAGACTACGCCCTTTCGCGACTCAGAGCGGTCGGATCGGTTGTGCAGCAAGACCAGCTCGGCGTCAGGCTCTCCTCGCCTGTGCCGCAATTGATGTATGAAATTTCCGTGTAACAACTGCGGCGCTTCTTCTTGCTGGTTCTCCAAGCGTTTTGGAACAACTTACAAGGAGCGGCGTCGCGATTTGATTGGAGAACGAACCTCGCTCTACCTTACTCGTTAGTCCACTTTATCTGAAATTCAATCTCTTCCTCTTTGCCCTCGCGCTCATGCTCGATATTATAAACAGCGCGAACCGGAACATAAACTCGTTCCCCAGCAATTTGAATCTCGAATTTTTCACCACTTTCCAGCGAGTCTGCTAAACGACGTAGCTTGGCAACAAATTCCGAGTTAGAATATCCTTTCTCAACATCTCGATCAGACATCAATATCTCCACAATCAGCACTAGGAGGAAGCCTCCCAGATTAACATTCATGAACACTTAACTAGATTTGACTAGGCCGGACCAGGCAAAAGAAAGGCCCAGGAGCTATTCTGGCAAATTCTTTTGAGTACCAAAAGTCATAATTTCGTCCAAATGAGGTCTGCTCTTCTTGAGCGCCTCGCATTCTTTGGCAAGAATTCCGGAAGACAGCAGCGCTGAAAATGGTGCAGTGCCAAAGCATGCTGCCTCCGGTGGAATACAAGGGACTCACGGCACTTCTTCCTATTCAACAAGGCCGGCGTGTTCGCAGATCGAATCGGGGAGCTGGGAGAGATAAACCCGAATCCCCAGATTTCGGTCATCGATCGTCGGCGATTGAATGCAGGTGTACACCGCAAATGGGCCTGACGTATACGGCTCGTCAGCCGCAATCACGCGTTGCTCTTCTGTTTGCGGATCGCGGTACCAAACACCGATTGAGTTCCTCGCACATTTCTGTGGATTGAACACGATGCGGCTGATTGAAATTGCGTCGCTCAACTGGGCAATGGAGGTGCGCGTAGGCGCATCCAAGCCAAGATCTTCGAACAACGTACCGACCGCGGCTTCTGCTTGCTCATACGCCGTTTGGGCAGCAGGTCGCTGAGCGATCGCCACATCGTCCGTGCGAGCATCTGCGACTTCCTTGCGGTACTTGTATACCGCATAGGCGTACAGAGTTTCGAGCAACTCAAAGAGTTTGCGCTGAATCTCTGGACTACCCTCGAATACTTCATTCCGAGACATTGGGGCCTCCTGGTTGGGAATTCTTTTGTTCAAAGAATTCTAGACTTGTGGGACTAGATCAGAGCTGCGCTAAACAACTTATCTGTTTAGCGCAGCCCTAGTCGAATTGTCCGCATACCTCGTCTACAGGAGTAAGAGTGCAATGCGAAGGTGTCTCCGTGAGAGTAAAACCAGTTTTCAAAACACTTGCGCTGCTGCCTCCTTGAGCTCAGCCCAGCGAACACTTCTCAAGGAACAGCAAGATTGAAAATTCGAGATTGGAGGGGAGAAAGACCACAAGCTAGATGAGTATATCTAATTATTGAAGACAAATCTACTGCTGGAATTCGATATTTCCACAAAATGCTCTAGAGCAATTACCTACCCCGTGGAAAGAGAATTTAATCTATCAGCCGATTGGCTCACTCATTAGTCCTTGTCGTTGAAGTAGTAACCAACTCCCCGCTTCGTTAGAATGTACTTCGGTTGGTTCGGATTTTCTTCAAGTTTAGATCTAAGTCGACTGATATGACAGGTGATACTTCTATCGTAGCCATGCACTTGGTGGCCATAGAGCCCGCATCAGCAAACTCACCGAACCTCGAACTCAATCAACCCAATCAAACGACGAGATAAACGAAAGGGAGACCGCCAATCGCACCTCGTCGCCTTCATTTACGACAGCAGTAAGTTGCCATGCATACTCGACTCAATAGTGCGAGGTAGTTTCGGTAGATAGTTCTGATCCACGAGTCGTGACGAGTCGGCAAGAAGCTGCCATAGTGTTTCACTGGTGAGTCTGTGCCGCAGTTTGTCCTCTCGGAGGAGCAATTCAAGTGCCAGCCAATCCTCATCTGAGTTTTTCTGAGCAAAAGCAATAGCGGTTTCGGCAAATGGCACTGCTGAAACACTCTCTATGAAACGCATGGCATCTTTGAGGTCACAGCGAATCGGTAGTGCGGGCTTGCCGCAGGCACCCTTATAACTGCGCACTGGGGCGAACTGTTTGAAACCGAGCAGTTCATAAATGCTGCGGTGCCGAGGATGCACCACTGCAACCATATCCGTTGCCTCCGTTTCATATACGAGATAGTGGATCACCCCAAATAGCAAGCTAAAGAGGGAATGCAATTTCTTTCCACTGAGAAGCGATCGCTTTTGTTGAGGTATCAACTGAGAATTCAGCGCGAGGTGGCCTAGTTCCACAAAAGTGCGATTCTTCTCGTGGCGCATATCTTCTAATTCCTCAGCATAGAGTTCTTCGAGAGGGAGACCCCACTTCGTATCGAGAACCGCGGTGAGTGTTCCATGGGGACAAACCCGGTCGCCAAGCACAAACGTTACCGAACTGGGGAGTGTCGCAAAGTGGGTGCAATAGTATTTCGAAGCGTTTTCTTCACATATTCCTTTTCGATTATACTCTTGGTAGACCACCGCGAAAGCTGTATGAAACTCGTCGATAGTGTTCGCCACCGTTACTGGAAGCGGCTTGGAAAAACGGGCGATGACGCGAGAGAGCGAACGTGCAACGCTCTTAACAATCCAATCAGCTCGTCCAGGCTCCAATTTCCATTTCGCTGTTTGACCGGAATTCGCTTTAGTTTTTCTCTGACCCGTCGGGCCTCGTACAATAGCAGGTTCTCTAATTTCCATTTTCTTTACTTCCTTTTCTTGCTGATACAACCTTTTTAAAACACACTTAACAACTGATACCTTCATTGCTTGGTCGGCGAAGAGTTCTTTGACAAACTCCCGCTCCATGACCGAAGCGTAAGAGCATGACATGACCTGTCTTCTCAAGATCCGTATGTGGAAATAGCTCACTATAGCTTGGCCAAATTCGATCAAGTATTTGCTGCTCTCGCTCAGAGAATTTTTGGTAGCCCTCCATTTGAACTCTGGTTAAGAACAGCGTTGCAGCGGTCATTGGCTGCATTGAAAGCCCTAGCTTCGTGAGCGTCAGCCAGAGTCGTTGTAGAGCTCGCCCCCCCATAAAAAAGTCAGGGGCAGTATTGGTCGGAACCGTTAGAAGCACAGCGCCAGTGCAGTGTCGCAATCCCCGAGTGGCGATAGAGGCAAGTAAGTATTCCGCACCAAAGGTATTCAGTAGTTGAGCGATACTCCAAGAGCGAGTCCCTCGAAGAAACAACTCGCCCGCTAAACCAACTTGAAGATTCTTTAACGGAAGACCGTCCCCTGTCGATTCAATAGCAGTCTTATTTGTACGGAGAGTGCTTTGAAAATGTTCATGCAGGTCTCTTCGGGTGACTCTCAGACGGTCGGCGTGGTAGCAGATATTTCGCAGAGACTTGAGATCTTTGCGCTCTGAAAGAAAGTGAAGCTGTGCTCCCTCGAATTCAGATATCGATTCAGAAAGCGCTGTGACAGTTGAAGGGAGCAGGGGTTTCGCAAAGTACATACTTCGATCGGTTGCACGCTGCCAGATCTCTTCGAGAAGCCCGACTTCGGGTTCTTCAATGGGAGATAATCCAATATGTACCTCAGCGCTGTCATCGGTATGTATTGAACGTACTTGAGTTTCCAGAGCAAACGCATGTGCGGCTACCGAGATGTTCTCTGTCGCAGCACCGCAGGCGATCAATGATGCTCGTTCTGCAACATTAAAGAACGAGCGATCCCTCGCCGGGTCGAGAGAGAGTGTTATCGACATCTTTTGTGCAGAGAGCTTCCAGGGCTGAGCATTGTCGCCAGACGGGGCTTGGGCGCCGGCGGATAGAAGGAAGTCCGTTACCGCTTTTGGAACCTCTTGCGTTTCGCTAGTTGCAATCCATTGAGGAAGGGAGTGTGAAGAAAGTTGAGTTTCTCCACTCCCCTTCCGCAAAAGCCTCTGAACAATGGATCTCTTCAACTTCTGCATGGGGTTCTTGTTTCCATAGGGAATGTATCCCCTATAGATTTTCTGGTTGAGCAGGTCGTATTGGGTGTAGTGCGGAGCAGGTCGAACACCGCTTTTTTTCAGCACTACGCGTGCGACTTCGCTGCTGGCAGCAGCAGCGCATAGGGCACAGGCCAATCCAAGCGAGGGGCCAGCTCGTCGATCGTGCCTGATACTGCCCGGGAGAAATTGCCTAAGATAACCGAGCTTGGGGGCAAGTCCTAGCTGAAAACGAAGTATGCATTCTTCAGTCCCCAATTCGTCGCAGAAATCAAAATACTCATCGAAAGGCATACTATCGGCGGTAAAAACAAGCAGCGCTGAAGTGAAACCAATTGGTCCGGCGGTGATAGCTGGAATCCCCCTTCGACGGGCTTCACTCATAACCTTTCGCCGAATATCAATGGCGAAAAAATCCAAAGAATCGACGACCACATCAACGCCATCGAGAAACTGCTCGACGTTATTTCTATGTAAGCCCTCAGGGAACGTTTTGATTTCCAGATATGGGTTGATGTCGAGCGCTTCCAGAGTCATGACTTCAATTTTCGATTTCCCGCGAGTTGAGCAGCGGGCACCGTACTGCCGATTGGTATTTGCCAACTCAAAGGTGTCAAAGTCTGCCAGGTGAAATCCACCAATACCCAGTCGTGCAAGAGTGGCGAGGTGAGACCCTCCGACCCCTCCCATTCCCGGAATGGCTACCGTTGCAGCCTGCAGTTCAAGTTGTTCCGCTGGAGAAAATATCCCTATATTTCGGGCGTACGCCTCAGCGAAGAACTGCTCTCTGCTATGTCCCAGTTCCCGGTCTCTTCCATTTGACCCACCTTCCTGGGTAGCGCCTTGAGAGGGTACTTCTGAATTTATCGAATAAAACATCTTTACAACCTACAACTGCAATTCAAGTTCCCGAAGGAACTCTACGTTTCTTCCTGTTTACTTTCCTTTGTGTCAAAAACCGTGTTCACTCGACTGAACCCTCCGACAACGACGCGAACTCCCCCCTCCTTCGTCGCCAATCGAGGGTTCAGATCTTTATCGAACTTTGCAAGATAAGCGCGAGTTTTCTTATGAAATTTGGAACCCTCTCTCAATATCCATTCACGCACCTCCGGCAGGGCATTCGTTGCGATATTGTCGTATTCAGTGAGAATGTGGTAATTCGGCAAGAACTGTTCTTCTGCGATATTCTCTTCAATACTCGACATAAGATGCTCAGTGTGGGTTGCCATCATGAGAGAACCCTCTCCGATATCCCCTGATGGCATGTACACTGAGCGCGATTGGCGAATTCCCTTGGCGGTGTATTCTATTGCACCAGTTCGTTCGAGTTCGAACAATACTGTGTGCTGCTTTAGGTCGAGCGAGATGCTATTGACCAAGCGGCTAAAGTCGCTATCTGGTCCCTTGTAGGTCAGCACTCTTGGTTTTCCAGCGCTCGTTGTAAATTCGGGGTCTGATTGCCAATGTCCTAGTACTCGATTGGTCAGATTGACAATTACATCCTTTGGAGAATCATCTCGATAAATTCTCATCACATCCCGCCGATGGATTCCCGTCATCACACTCAGCCGACTGATACTCGGTTTCTTGCTGGGCTCTTGTAGTTCGACTGCAAGTTCAAGCAGCACGACTTTTGAACTTTCTAGAACCTCCTGAATTTTTATTGAATGTCGCAAACAGAACTTCATCACTGGCCGAAGCATCAGTCGCAAACTTTTTAGAAGTATTTTCTGTTGGTTTTCAGTCATAAGTTAAAAGAGTGTATTTTACACTCCTTTAATTGTATGGCAGATTTCCGACCAAGTCAATAGGAAAACTTAGGCAGAGCTGGAACAGTTGGGAAATCGTTGCTGGCATACATATTGCAGCTTTAGTGCTGCAGTTGGTGGTGTGCTGAACTTCTTGTCTAGGTCGCCTTGGATCTAGCGCAAAGATAGATAAGAACATTGCCTCGATTGCGTAGTAGATGGCAGAACGTGGTTGTTTTTGCAGCCGAAAGGGTCAAATCGTCTGTGCAAAATGCACACCTTTTCTTTGGGTACTTTGGCAAAAGTTTTGGGTACAGGGAGTAGTTAGTTGCTGCAAAATTTCGAAAATCAGCGAAAGGGAACGTTTCTTATCTTGCGAACATGTTGGTCGCGTTTCCTTTCTCTGCTGCAGCTCCTGGCACTGATTCTTGCCGTTACTGGAATTGGTGGCTGTGGAGGTGGTTCCGAGGGTACCGGTAGTATCGAGGTGAACGGGTTACTAAGACGCAGCGATAGCCTAGATCCAATTGCTGGAATAACTGTCCGAGATCCCGCCACTGGCGCAGAGGCGATCACAGATGCCAATGGCCGATTCAGTTTCTTAACGAGAGATCCCGGCTCCGAGCTTCTCCTGCGCATACTTGGCGATGGCATTGATGCAGAGACTACAATTGGCGATATCCCAGAGTTTTCTGCGCAGATATTTGTCGACCTCTTCTTCAATCCAGATGACGGAACCGTAACTCCCGGAGTGGTTACTCCTGGTGGAGAGAGCGACCCACCGGTAGCACGGCCGACTCCACCGGCTTCGCCATTGCCGACCACAAGCCCGAAGCCCTCATCGCCTCCTACGCCGAGTCCTACTCCCACGCCCAGCTCGACACCGACACCTCGACCAACACCATCGCCGTCGACATCGCCATCGCCATCGCCGTCGGCTACACCAACACCAACTCCGACACCAACACCAACACCAACTCCAACTCCAACCCCGACTCCAACCCCGACTCCAACCCCGACTCCAACCCCGACTCCTCCACCACCGCAACAAGGGCAGTTGGTATGGGGCGATATTGGTAGACAAGAACTTGCTCGCACGGCAATTGACTCTCCGCAGTCAATTGAACGCTTGCTTCGAGGAATCGGGGCGCCTTCAGACTCTGTTGTAGATACTTCCACAGGAAAACTGTATTGGGCGGATAGGCTATCTAAGACTGTTCAACGCTCAGAACTTGACGGAACAGGTGTTGTGGATGTTGCTGACTTCTACGATAACCAGGGCGCCATCGTTGCTCTATCGATCGCCAACGGTAAATTTTACTACTCAAACTTCTTGTTTAGCGGGGGATTCCCCGAGAATTCTATCGGCCGAATGAATCTAGATGGCTCAAACAAAGAAATTCTACCTATTGAAGATGTGGAGTTTGCCGTGGGTCTAGTTGTAAACCCCATTGACAACAAACTCTATTGGGGCGATTGCCAACGAATTCGAAGAGCCAATCAAGATGGTTCAGAGGTTGAAGAGATATACCGAGCGCCTGACTCTTGTCTGCTTTCCATGGCAATAGATGTGAGCGCACAGAAGATCTATTGGTTCGAGTTCAACACCTGGCAGATTCGCCGCGCCAACCTTGACGGCACGTCGGTCGAGCCTTTGGTTAACTTGGGCTATCCCCTGTATGCAGTACCTCATTCACTGGTTTTAAACCCAGCCGAAGGTAAAATGTACTGGAATGACAGCGGCAACTATCGGATCTACAAGGCTAATCTAGATGGGTCGGCCGTAGAGATAATTCTACAAGAAAGCGAACCACATTATTATTCCGGTCTCGATATAGATACTGTAAACGGGAAGCTATACTCCACGGCCGAGGGACAATTTCGCCGAAAGGTTCAAAGACTCAATCTCGACGGCAGCGATGTTGAGAGTATCGACCGCTCCATGGTAACGAATCCTGAAGCAGTAACAATTGATAGTCAGAGTCAAAAGATGTACTGGCGAGATGCCGATACCGATAGCGTCTATCGCGCTAACTTAGACGGAAGTCAGATGGAATCACTTCTGCAGGTTACACCCTCAACAAGTGCTGCTGGAGGATTAGCCTTAGATCTGTTTGAGAGAAAATTCTTCTACGGTGTCAATTGGTCCTCGGCTGAGCCCTTTCTCAGGATCTATAAAGCAAACCTTGATGGTTCGCAGTCAGAACCGGTTCTCACGTTCAATAGCAGTGGCGCGATTTATGATATTAAGTTCGATTCTGTCGAACGCAAGGTGTATTGGAGTGAATCCGGGATTCATCGAGCGAACTCCGATGGGAGCGGCATTGAAGCTCTTTTTCCTCGAGCACCGTCTACGAGAATTTCTCTGTCGCTCGCCGAGAATGCTCGAAAACTTTACTGGGTAGACACTGATGCTGGAACACTAGAGCGCTCGAATCTCGATGGAAGTGGATCTGAAGTACTCGTTCCATCAGGCCTTGATGAACCAATCGGTGTGGTCGTAGACGAGTCCGGAGGCAAAGTATATTGGACTGAACGCCAAGCACCGAATCCATACCAACGACGGATTAGACGGGCGAATCTCGATGGCACTGCGATTGAGGATTATGTCGCTAACTCAGTTGCCAGACCGAGTTCACTCGCCATTCATCGCAACTAGACCTAGCAGTGAGATTGTTCGGTTGAACGGACAGAGGGACGAAGCATCCCGACGAGAACGAGGAACCACTATTGATAACCACGTTCTCGCCGAGATACTTTGCCCGCTACTTGTTGGAATCTGATTTCTGCACCCCAAACCCACTAAGGATTACCCAAGGGGTTCTAAGTGCAATGATGATATCAAGGGCAAACGACATGTTCGCGATGTACTCCAGGTCTTTATCGAGACGGCGTCGTGCCTCTCCTCGATTGCCGGGCCGTTCGGTGCTAACGACGCCCAGACCGGTGATACCACCAAGCACTGCTAGTCGTTGTGGAGTGCGCTTGTCGAAGGCTGCTATCTCCTCAGTGTCGCGAATCGGAAGCGGCCGGGGACCAATGAGTGCCATCTCGCCTCGCAACACATTAAAAAGCTGAGGAAGCTCGTCAATGCGAAAACGGCGCAAGAATCTACCCACAGTAGTTTGTCGAACTCCGCTATGCTCCCAGGTAAAGCCGCGAACTCGCTTTGACGCCCTGGTAAGTGTTGCAAGCTTGTACATAACAAACTCACGGCCCCCCTGAGTCGTGCGCGGCTGCAAGAAGAGCGTGCCGAAAGCGAGTTGCTCCCCTTCGATATCTCCTTTGCCATGGGGGCAGCCAAAAAGATAGGCAAGAATCCCATTGAGCCAAACTGAAAACATCGCAAGTGGAATCATCCACCATGCGAACGTCAGCAGCAGAGCAACAACGAGAATCAATTCAAACCATCTTTTCCCATGCCGAACATAAAAGGTGTCCGGCGGACAGACAAGAGGCGCAGGCGCCTGTGTCTGTCTGTCGTCAATTCGATCAGACATTGTAGCGCCTTTCTCTTACTCATGAGAACGGAAACAGGAAAGAAAACCCTATGATCGCGAGAACGCGATCTCTTCGTCAGGATCTTCGCCGTGCCAATGCCAGTAGCCAACGGTGCCGATTTTGGCTGTTACCAGTCCAATCTAGTACGAGTAAACGCGGTGGGCGAGATCTAAAAGGCAGGGCGAAGATGGAAATACAACTACTCAGATAAAATTGTGCTGGAAAGACTCGAGCGCTACTATATTCTAGATGTAGCACTAATACCAGATATGCGTAGAGCGGCGAAACCATTGGGGGTAAGAAGCTCCGTGTTCGAGTGCTAAGCGTATAAAAAAAGACCGGCGGAGAATTTCCAGCCGGTCTCAATTGGTTACAACCCTCGCGACACGCGGATCAACATTCACTGAGCGAGGAGTGCGACGATCGAGCCAATATCCTGCTCGGCAAGATGTGGCCGTAGTTCTCGTCGAAGTTGGGTCGGTCCCCCGATCTTCTTCGTCAGAGCACGGCAAACCAGGTAGACCAGCCATGACTCAGGAGCTCGATGAAAATAGTTGGCGGCGACCTTATTTTCGACTTCCACTCCCGCCCGTTGAGCATCGTTGATAATATGCTGGGATACCGCTAGTTGGACGGGCAGAGAACCCAATCCCTGCGGATTCTGAAGATGCTTCGGATCGATCAACATGAAGACGAAGGAGTACACCAAGTTCTCACGGTCCGTTCTCAGATTCTCCTCGGCTTGCTGCTTGGCGATGGATCCATGGTAGGCTTTCACATCGGGCAGATCGATCAAATCAGCCACAGCCGTTTCGTTTCGAATCTGCGAACCAGGAAAGTCTCGTAAGGCCAGTCGACCGTCGTCACAGACGAGCCAATTGCTCAGCAGGTACTCAGAGACAACAATCTTTTCTCGCTGAGCGGCGAGACAAAGTTCACACATTCGAGTGCCAATCTCGGGTGCGAACTCGACCAGGCGGACGTCACGAGCCATCACAAGTGACAGCAAGGGGACACTTTCATGGTATTCGAGCACCACAAACGGCAGTCCATCCACCTCACCCTCGCGAACATACTGATGGCCAATGTGCTCACCGAGTAGCTTGCGACAGCGAGTTTCCCAACGAAGCTGTCCCCTTAGAAAGGCGAGCATCATTTGTTCAACTTCTGCCCCCTTCCCACCTGCCAACTTCGCGGCCTCAGCCGGGTCTACTGTCTTGATCAGCACCTGCTGATCGGATTCTGGATCAACAGCCAGAAGGTAGGGAGACATAGACTCCCAGTCGAGTCGCTGAACTTCGCGAAATCCAGCACGTGTCAAAACCGCTTGTGGAGTATTCTCACTCATTGAACCTGTGTCCTTGAAAAAACGACGATGAAAAACAAAGAAACGCTATATATGGTCGCGAACAGCCGACAATTTGCCGTGTTCGCGGTAAGATAAGGAGCTTTTCCGAGGAAACTACAGAAAGATTATTGGGGCGTCAATCCTAGCTAGTTAAAACCTGTCAATTGAGAAGGTTATGTCACAGCACAACCCAAGCCGCATCGCATCTAAATGAGCTTGTCCTGAGCGTAGCCGTGGGCAATCGCACAATGCACTAGCTCGGCGTTGGTTCTTACTCCAAGCTTACGCGCAATACGAGCGCGATGGGTTTCAACCGTTCGGGGACTGATATACAGTCGCTCTGCAATGTCGATATTGCGAATGCCAGTAACCAGCAGGCAGAAAATTTCCTTCTCCCGAGGAGTGAGAATATCAATTGGATTCGATCCATCACTCGTGGTTCGATAATCCGGAAGTCCATTCTTTTGAGTTATCGATGACTCGATAAAGGTCTGTCCCAGCAGTGCGCGATTCAGGGCAGTCATTAACACCTCAAAAGCACTACTCTTGAGGACGTATCCGTGAGCACCTGCCAACACGGTGTCTTTTACCAACTCTGGAGGCCCTTTACTAGATAGGACAACGACCTTCGATCTACAGCCTTCTTTTCGCAGCTTGCGAACAAGTTCTATTCCGGAAAGCCCATCGATAAAAACTTCAGTAACAATTAGACTTGGATAGTGTTTGAGTGCCTGTTCTAAAGCCTCATCATGAGAACCAACTTCACCGATTACTTGGAACTCTTCGCGACTGTTGATAGCTTGAGCCAAGACCTCCCTAAAGAGCGACTCAGGTTCAACTAGTAGAATTTCATGTGTAATCAATTCCGACTCCCAGTATTGATGCTTTACAGCACGAGAATGATCGGGGCTCGTGAACTGTCCTTCTACAACATACTGCCAGACTGAATTCCCGTTTTCTATGACTTAACTTTGCACCAAGGCTCAATTACGTATTTGCCCTTACTCAAGAATCGATGATGGATGAGCGATTGTTCGATCAAGCTGTGATTTCAATCGGAGTCTCACGAAACACAGTTGTAAACTGGAAGTGGCTTTCCAACAGACTCTGTATTCTCTTCAATAAATCTCCCTCAACGACGCACTACGTACGTACTTCCCCGTAGATTTGCGGCAATTCACGGAGTCGATGTCTACAAAACATTGCTTAGACTAGGCGTCTGTGGGAACTAGTAGAGGGGGATATCAATACTCAGTCTTTATGCACTTTTTCAAGCGCACGGTAGCTACTCTCTTTGCCATAGATATTCGCTCGCTTGCATTGATGCGAATCTGTCTTGGCCTATTGCTGCTGACCGATCTGATTAGTCGGTCCCGTACGTTAGTGGCTCACTACACTGACCAAGGAATACTGCCTCGAAAAGTTCTTCTAAGTGATTTCTCTCAGTCTGCTAGCTGGTCAATAAATTACGCTTACTAAAAGTGAAATGAGATATGTTTTCATTTTCTGGGCACTCCTGATTGGTTTCGCTGATCCAGCATTTTTATAGTCATCAACTATTGCTAGTTTTAAAGAGAAAAACTTTGGAGATTAAAGGCCCTCTTTGTTGAGGACGAGTTGCACAATTGGAAACAAGCCGTTTGACGCGAGATTCAACTGCACCGCCGTTTTTTCCGACCCATCCATTCGAATAAGCAGGGATTCTGTATCATCGAAGAGATCTAACAGGTCATCGCGAAACTCGGGTTCCAGATTACGAATCTCACTACAGTCATCTGTCGCAATAAAAAGGACATCGGGTTCTGGATGCCCAATAAAGCACTCTCGCACGCCAAGATTTGATAGATCGGAGACTATCTCTACCAAGGAATCAAAGGTGGAGTCCTTAACAGTTGAACAAAAGGTAACACCGTGTGTAACCAGCTCTGACTCAGAGGCGCTGTGCACACTTAGTGTGTCGTTGTATTCGCGTTGGTATACGTGAGCAGCACTTCTATCTCCCACTCTACTGAAATCAGTATTTGCAAACCTCTCATTTGCATCCGAGGTAAAATATGATTCTAAAGCCACTCTGCTCCTCCTCTGTTCAAAAGTTTGGTTTACGAACACCCCTACGGCAAGCTAGCTCCCTGCGCCAGCGGCCGTTCCCGCTTTAGCGTCAAGGTATTGTCGGCTGCCAAATCGTACTCCGAAACATAGCCACTCAAAGCCGTGACACTACCTTTGTAGGCGATCAGCACTTGTCCAAAACGCTGTGCAGGGAGCGAAGCGAACACGACATCTGCCCGCTTGTTCGCCGATACGGTTACACTCTGCTTGTCTATCAGCTTAGTCCCTGAGAAATCGATAATCGTAATCAGGGCCTCAATGTTTTCAGCTGTATCATTCGACAATTCGACAATTGCGATATCGGCAAAGAAGCGGTTAAAGCCGCCGTAGAGCGTTGTATCATTGCAGCGAATATTAGTGCCAGGCACCGCAGTTCCGCCCGGTTGGCCGTCGTCGAGACCAATGGTGTAGCGGCCCGACTGAGGTGCAATTAGAGAGAGGCGAAGCAAACTTTGCTTTGACACTAAACTACTAGGAACCGCTACTGCCGGTTTCATGGTACCCAACGCGTCGGCTACGACGGTGCTGGCGTCCGGTGCCGTCAGATTCGTATTGAATACCGGAAACTTCTTCGGCAACGCTGGATCAAATTCTCGGACAATCAACACACAAGAGTAACTTCTATCCTGTTCGAAGAAGGTAGTGATTGAATCAGTAGATGGATTGGCGAAGATATCTTCTCTCAACCCACGATTAGGCGATACCAAGATATCATCTGCCGCTGCAAAGCCAGGCAATGCAATTGCGATACAAAGTACAATCACTGCGCAGCTGGACAATAAAGGGATACTATATTTTACTTTTTCCATTACCTTAGCTCTCTACGGAATTATTCTAGTGAAATTCATTTGCCGCTCGCGTTTAAGAGTCAACGCACCACCGGCTGCTACATCATACTCGGCAACAATACCGCTCAATGTACCTCGTGGACCGAGATAGGTTACCAGAATCGTACCGAAGCGCTGGGCTGGCACTGTCAAGATAACGTCGGCCCGACTCGAAGCGGGAACCGTCGCAGTTTTCTGATCTACCTCCACCCCGTCGAAATCCACCGCGGTAACTGTAATATCAACCGGACTATTACCCCGGTTGCGGACCTCAACGATTGGGACCTGGGCGAAGAACGAATTAAACGCTCCAAGTAGACTCGTCTCGAAACAATCTATGGTGCCATCAAATCCAAGGCCGCCGTCGAACTGCATGGTAAACGTGTGAATCCCAGTGGCGGTAGGTATAAACGAAATCCTATGCAGCTCGCGTCGGTTAAGTGAGGCTGTAGTAACCGCTTCAACCGGATACAATGCTCCGACCCCCATAGCCGTTATCGAACCACTGGGCCCAGCAATGGCAGTACTGAAATACCCGTAGTCGTCAGAGCCGCTTCGTATTTTACCTTGGCTTACACGGCACTCATAGCTGCGATCCTTGTGGAAGTAGCCGACGATCGGTTCACCCGGGTCGATACTTATATCATCAGCCTTGTTGTAATCTGGTGTCACCAGGTGCTGCTCTACGGTGTATCCCATCGGAGCACCTAAATGCAGCAGTAGAAGGAGTGCGAGAGTTTTATATTTCATCACGTTGCTCTACAATACAGTTAGTGGAAAATAGGGGCCGGCTCTTTCAAACCGGCCCCGTTGACATATTGGGGTATATCAACTGAAAAGTATGAAAATTGCGGTATTACAGCTTCTAGGCAGCTGCTTTGCGTTTTTTACGTCGCGCAACACCACCTACTAAACCTGACAATAGTAGCGCAACGGTCGATGGTTCTGGAACTGGTTCCCCAGTAATCAGTCCATCAGCGTTTGCAGTAAAATCCTGCAAAACACCATTCACTACATCTAAACCGGGGTTGCCGTTGGTCAGAATACTCGCAAGCGCTAAACTGATGCCACCGGGTGATGGAGCAACGAAGTTTAACAAAGAGCCGCCAGTAAAATTCACAACTTCCGTGTTGAAGAAGCTGCCTGTACCCACGTCATCTGTCCCGTTGATAGAACCTTCACCGAGCTCAGCCGATAACAAGAGGTTGTTCGAGGCGTCCCAAACTGAAAATGTGCCTCCCTCTGTTTGCTGACTGATTAGAACACCATTCATCGAAGCACCACCTACTGCGGTAACGCTATCCAATGTGAACGATGCTCCGCCGCTGATATCTGTCAGCAGCGTATCTAAAAAACCTGTAAAGTTAAGTGCTGTATTTTGGTCGCCGAGGGTGCCGGCATTGCCGTCATCTCGGGTGAAAAGGGAACCATTCTCATACAGAATGTCTGGCCCAATTTCACTTAGCCCAAATTTCAGAATTGTGTCTGCCGCCGCTGGCTGTACCGACATGGCGAGCAGCACTACTGCACTCACCAAAAGTTTCTTTAACATCTCTAATCTCCTCCATACTTCTTAGTCTTAAATACTCTAGTGCAACGATTATTAACTAAATTGCCTAGAGCATAGAGATCTAGCAGACCAGCAGTCAGCCCGGCATGAGCCAGGTCATGCCGGATATTTTTTTAAGTCACTACTTGTAAATGTCAGTGCAGCCGTGGTCATAAACTCCCCGCTTGGCCCGCGGTTTTCAACAGAGCTCTTGCAGTAAATTAGTGGTGAGACTGCTGATTGCTGATTTTGCTAGACTCTATTGGGTAGGTGCTTTTGCTACTGTTATTTCAAACCTTATGGTTTGTCGTACTCGAACGCATTTGGTTTTGTTTGACGGTTTGACGATAGTTCGAGGGGGCCCTTAACCCCAGGAATTTTGCCGCACAAAATTGATAGATATCTCTGGCCGTGTACGATATTTAATGACATAGGTTTTTCTGCTTTCGATCGATCAAGTAGTACTGCCAGAGAATGAGTTCGACTGCGTCGGTCGAGTTGCTCCCTACTGCTGCGGTGAGGTCCATGCAAGCACTCGAGAAAGGTGCGTCAATCACAATTCTAGGAGCAGGTATACAAGGTACATGTGTGGCCCTGGCTTTGCGGCGAGCGGGATACCGCGTAGCCTTGCTCGATCAAGCGGATTCTGCCTTGAGTCGAGCAAGCCTTAGAAATGAAGGAAAGATTCACCTCGGTCTGGTCTACGCTCACGATAGGACGATGGCAACTTCGAAGCTTATGCTTCGCTCTGCTCTCCAATTTTCAAGTTTGTTAGACGATTGGGTAAGTGAGGAAATCGATTGGCGTGGTTTGAGCTCTCGACCCTTTACCTACTTGGTGCCCACCGACAGCATGCTTCAGCCGGACGAATTGTATACTGCTTATGAGTACCTTCAAGCTGAATATGTACGACTACGAAAAGGCGATCCCAATCTAAGCTATCTTACCCGGCGTCCGGAGCGCCTTTGGCAGCAGATTCAACCCCATGGTGATGCGTTTCCTCTCGTAGAGGACTGCGCCTTGGCAATAATTTCAACCGCAGAGTTGGCGCTGGACCTAGACGGACTAGGGCAGCTACTGCGGAATGAATTGCACTCTTCGGCTGAGATAGAATGCCGTTTTCAACATCAGATTTTAGAAGTGGAATCCCACTCCTCTGGCTTTGCTATCTCGGGAATAGACGCTGAACAAAAGCCTTGGCGAATAACAAGTGATATAGTCATCAACTGTCTTTGGGAAAACCGCTTGGCGATTGATAGTCAATTGGGAATCCTGCCAAACCGCCCTTGGGTGTATCGACTGAAATATCGTTTACTAGGCGAACTGCCGCCAGAACTGGCGATTCTTCCGTCAATGACCTTGGTCGTCGGCCCCTATGGCGATATAGTTGTATCGCCCGGGAAGGAGACCTATTTTTCTTGGTATCCGAGTTGCATGAGGGGCTGGAGTGCGGATCTTTGTACACCGGAGCAGTGGCAAGCTGCTTGTACAGGGCAAACCGAAAAGGAGGAAGCAGAAATCATTTCTCGAGAGGCACTCGCAGGACTTGAGCAATACGTGCCTGGCATCTGCCACTCGAATATTCGTCATGTGGATGCTGGCGTAATATTTTCTTGGGGCAAAACGGATATCAATGACTCACAAAGTGAACTTCATCAGCGCCATGCAATTGGTGTGCATGTGCATGGGAATTATATTTCGATAGACACTGGCAAGTTTACCAGTGCCCCACTGTTTGCTCAGGATGTGGTACATCAACTGACAGGTCGAAATGAATCCTAGTGCCTATCCTTTAGTTACCATTGCTATTCCCCTGTTTCGTTCAGCCCCTTTTGTCGAGAATATTATAGCAAACTTGACTGCCACTCAGTACCCGAATCTAGAGGTATTGATCTCGGATCGGCATATGGCTGATGACGCATTGACTATGCTGAAAGACCGTCTGGGCGCTCAGCCGCATATTCGCTTCATCGAAGCTCGAGACGAAATGGACTGGATTGCTCATCATAATTTTCTATTGTCGGAAGCTCAGGGAGAATATTTTACCTGGATGCCGCATGACGACCAATTTCCAGAACACTTTATTGCCAGACTGGTTGAGCGACTGGAAACTAACCCTGAGGCCATACTGGCCTTCGGTCGAATCTTAGCTATCGACCTCAATGATTCTTTGATTACAGATTTTGCTTTTAGCGACCCAAGTTTTGAAGAAGACGAACCGTGGTCTTTAACCTTGATGTTGCGTTTACTGACAAGCTGGAGCCTCGGCGTTCCCTTTCGCGGGGTTGTTCGCCGAAAACCAGTGGTTGATGCCAAAATTTTTCTTCAACCAACCTACGAGACAGTGAACGCCGACCTATATTGGGTATTTGGCGTTGGGCTCTTGGGTCGATTAAGTTTTGTTCCTGAATGCCACATGTGGAAACGATATCACGCTAACAACACCCATACTGCCTGGAGGCAGAAATTTCGACACGCTCGTAGCGGCTTTCTTACCTTACGGATGTACACACGTCTGGCGGGATGTAGATTTTCTGCTCGTGCTCTTGCCTACTCAGTGTTCGTACTTTGGTTAGGCGCGCGACAGATTAGTGATCGAGCGACTGCCTTACCCTCAGGGCTGCGTTTTGCAGCTGAACGTTTCATTCATTGGGTGTTTCTCAAAGGGCCGATGTCGGGAAATGCCACTTAGTCCGGCTCCTAAACTGTGGAGGAATTGGTAGATAGCCCCTGTCACAAATAGGCTGGGAGCTATGAAGGCCTCATTGCTCGGCACACCTCCGAATATCTTGTTAGCTCAAGACGTTACGACTCGCTTTGCTTTTTTTCCTCCTAAATGGCTCTATTATGTTAGGTCCGAAACTATTAAAGCGAAAGACTTTGCTCACAACGAATACCCACTATCAAAGAGGCATACATGCGTTTGAGACCCCTGCACGTAGCAAAACTGCTAATCCTTATTTGGTCGACCGCTCCAGTCTTTGCGACAGAACTGCAACCAGGAGTTGAGTATCGCGGGAAAACACAACTTAGTTCTCCTGAATATGGTTCATCGTTTGTATTGCCGGCTGGTTGGGTCGGAGTGCTACCACCCGACGGCGAATTCTTCGTCATGAGAAGTCGCAATTTTGAAGCTTATGTTTTTGCCGGGATTGACGAAATGACGGTGGCTCAAGCGAAACAAGTCATGAGCAATCAAATAGACTTGGGTGATGGTATACTCCTTTCCCCAAAAGGAGCAGTCTCAGTTGAAGGGTCAAAGCTACAAGGTACCTACCACGTACGAGGATCTGAGAACCCTTTAGTTGGCAGAATTACAACCATCGTTGGAGACCACGGATTGGGCGTGTCTTTTATGGCGGCAGCACAGCCGCAAGACGCGGCCAAGCTGGAATCTGCCGTAAACGAGATGGTAGCCTCTCTTAAACTCACAAAACCAAAGAAGCCAAGTGCTGGTACGAGCTCGGGTCCTTTGGTCTCACAATTGAGTGGTAGAAAACTTTCGTACTTCTACACGAAAACTGGATACACGGAAGAACATTACATTTGGCTTTGTCCCGACAATCGCTTTTTCACTAGCCGGAGTGCCGGTGGTTTTGGAGGCGGTGCGAGCGGCGCGTTTCTCTCAGAGAACGGTGGCACATGGAGCGTCAACGGCAATCTGGATCAAGGTCAACTCGTACTTTCCTTCAACGGTGGTCGAACTTCGACCTACAACGTGACGCTTCAGGGAAGCAAACTCAAACTAGATGGCAGTCGGTATTTTCGCGAGGCGACAAACTGCAACTAGCTGGACAGGCGCAATCCTTCGATACTCGTTGATGACCGAGCCTCAGGTTCCAAGGAGTTCAGTCACTCTCCCGACTATAGATAGGTTTCGTTAGGCATATCTATCGGGTCTTGGCGATTCTCGCCATCGTGTAGCAGCCAATTAATTTGATTGTGTAGTCGTCGATAGTCATCGATGACATCGAGAACCAACGATAGGTCGCAGTCTGTCGTCTTGTAGTTCAACACCGCTGTTTGGAATCTTTCGTTACTATCGATAAATCGCTGCATCTGTTGCGCCGCGATCGCTGGATTGGCGTTGGATTCAACTTCGGCCAATAGTTCCTGCAATTCCGCCTTGATTGCCTCTAACTGACTCCTTCGATCTAAGCATTCCTGAGGTATAGG